>JBCCNY010000191.1:0-6415 GCA_039025595.1 Pseudomonadota bacterium
GCCACGCGACCGCAGCCCGATGGCAGCTGGATTGTGGAAACACCCAAAGGCGATATTCACACCCAATGGGTGATCAACTGCGCCGGTCTCTGGGGGCGCGAAGTGGCGGCGCTTGCGGGTATCGAGGTGCCGCTGCAACCGACCGAGCACCAGTATTTTGTCACTGAGACGATTCCGGAAATTGCGGCGATGGACCGGCGTCTGCCGTCGGTCGCGGACCGCGATGGCGAGTATTACCTGCGCCAAGAGGGCAAAGGACTCTTGATCGGGGCCTATGAGGCACAGATGAAATTCTGGGCGGAAGACGGCACACCGCTCGATTTTGCGCATGATCTTTTCCCCGATGATCTCGAACGGATCATGGACAACGTCATGCGCGCCATAGACCGAGTGCCGGTCGCCGCCGAGGCGGGGGTGAAGCGGGTCATTAACGGCCCGATGATCTGGTCTCCCGATAGCAATGTGGTGCTCGGTCCAGTGCCGGAACTCTCCCACTACTTCATGGTCGGTGGCATCATCCCGGGCTTCTCGCAATCGGCGGGGATGGGGCTGATGGTGGCGCAGTGGATCATCGAGGGTGAGATGGCCTATGACATGTTCCCCTGGGACATTGCCCGTTTTGGCAAATGGGCCAATGACAAAGCGTTCGTCAAAGCAAAGGTCGAGGATATCTATACCCATCGCTTTGCGATCCATTACCCCAATGAAGAGCGCGCCGCCGGTCGTCCGCATCGGACACGTCCCGCTTATGAGCGCCAGAAAGAGATCGGCGCCGTCTTCGGTATGAATTACGGCTGGGAGCATCCGCAATGGTTCGCCACCGAGCCGGGTGCGGAGGATACCAATGGGTTCACCCGCCAGAATTGGTGGGAGCCGGTGGGACGCGAATGCAAGATGCTGCGCGACAAGGCGGGCATCATCGATATCTCGAACTTTGCCAAATATCGCTGCAAGGGGCCGGGGGCAGAGGCTTGGCTCAACAGCCTATTCGCCAACACGATGCCCAAGGCGGTCGGGCGCTCCTGTCTCACACCGCTGATTTCCGTGCGCGGCGGGATTGCCGGCGATGCCACGGTGACCCGCGTGGCCGAAGATGAATTCTGGATCATCTCGTCGGGTATGGCCGAGCGCTATCACAAGCGTTTCTTCGACATGGTGCCGCTACCCGAGGGCACAACCTTTGAGACGATGACGGATGCCTATTGCGGCTTCAACGTGGCGGGGCCGAAATCGCGCGAGATCCTCCAGCGGCTGACCAATGAAAGCCTCGCGACCGAGGATTTTCCGTTCATGCGCTCCAAGATGGTCGATCTGGCGGGCGTGCGCTGTCTGGCGCTGCGCGTCAGCTTTACCGGCGATCTGGGATGGGAGCTGCATTGCCGGGCCGAAGATCAGGACCAGCTCTATGCCGCGTTGCTGGACACGGCCAAGGATTTTGAGGCGGGTCCCGTTGGTGCACGGGCGCTGATGTCGCTTCGCGTGGAAAAGGGCTATGGCTCATGGTCACGCGAATACTCCCCAGAGTACTTCCCGCATGAGGTGGGATTCGCCACCCTCTGCAAGATGGATAAGGATTTTTTGCACAAAGAGGCCGCGCAACAGGCCATGGCAAAGCCGCCGCGCGAAAACCTTGTGTTGATTCACATTGACGAAGAGGCCGTCAAAGCCTCCGGCGCAGATGCCACAGGTGGAGAGCCGATCCGATGCGGCGGCACGCCTGTTGGGCGGGTGACCTCAGGGACCTATGGCTACACAGTGGGCAAGTCACTGGCGCTGGGTTATGTCAAAAGCGGCTCGGCGCAACCCGGTGATGAGGTCGAGGTCATGGTATTGGGACAACCGCATAAAGGCTGGGTGCTGCGTGAGCCGCCGTTTGACCCAAAGGGCGAGCGTTTAAGAGCCTAGCTGCCCGGCGCCTGCAAGGCCATGGGAGAGAGCGGGCAACAGACGAAAACGCGTCACCCGCTTGCATAGATCAGTCCTGAAGCTCAAATTCTCCTGGTTGCCAGCTACGTTCGAACCACGGCTCGAGCGGGCCATACAAACGCAGCAAAACAAACCAGCCTTTGCCGGGGATTTTCTCAACCTAGTTTGCTTCCTATCCGTCCGGCGCGGTCGGCCCAAAGTAGAGCGTCACAGACCCATCTTCATTCTCGACAAGCGGGTCTCGTTTGTTGTTTTTCGACGGGTAGGGCTGACTGGTCTGAAGCTCTGAGCGGGTCTGTGGATCGTAGACGACGACGGACCAGAAGTCTTTCGCCGGAACATCGGCAGGGATTTCAAGCGTGTAACTCTTGGACCCGTCGAGAAAAACACCATCCGAATCTGTGGCATTCAGCGCGTATTGCGATCCAACGCCTGGCACTTTGAGCACCATAGCTGGCGTGTTCACGGTTGCCATGTAAAAGAACATGCTCCGTGCATTCGCATAGCGACCGCCGTCGCCTTCGTTCTTCAACCACTGATAGCTGCCGCCCAGGAACGCGGTGTACCAGCCACTGTTCTCATAAAGATAGGCCTCAGGGTCGCGGGGTTTCAGCCAAATCGTCCGTGCCGTTGCATTACCCACCGCAACAGCCTCTGTCAGCAGCTGGGTCATGCGCTCATCGGGTTCGAAGGGTTTGCCTTTTTCGATACCGGTGGAGGCCGCAAGCCCGCGAAGTTCCGGATCGAGCATGTCGACAGGCTCGCGTTGGATCACTTCATCAAGCTCGTGATAAAACTCAAAGGTGTTTGCGTGGATGGTGTTGAAGACTTGTTACGATCCGCTGATGAACTCCATCCCAGGCGGGTTGTCCTTTTGGGATAGCGGGTAGATGCGCAAACCGTTCTGACAGGCGGCGACGGCAGTGTCGGTCTTCCCATCGACGAGGAAACCTCGCGCAATAAACCAGTTAACGTAGCTCGGAGATTGGGAGACGAAATAGGTTTCACCGTCTACCATCGCCTCATAACCGCCTTCGGGCGGATTGAGGTCACCGTCATATTATGTGTGCAAAATCAAATAGTTGCCGCCCTCTCCTTTATCGAGACCGGGTTCACCCATATCTGCAACAAAGCGGAAATAGGCATCATTTACCGTCGCCGGCCCCTGGCCCTTTGGGATCTCGATCACCGTGGCGCCATCCCGCTCTAGGTCGAGCATTGTCATGCCGTAGACTGTATCGGTGTTCCCGGTCAAAAAGAGCGGATTGGAATCCATAAGCTTGTTAAAAACCATGACCTGGTTGGAAGATTCGACCCCCATCTCCACATGGCCGCGTCGAATACCTTCGATGGAGGTTGCAGGTATGAAATTGAGAAAGACCTCAACGCCGCGCATGAAATCCAGAGTGTCCCACATCAACTCGCTGGTTTCGGGCGTCGGACGACCATCGTCAAACCGGAGAGTTCCCATCCGTGTCTCAACGGTATCTGGTGTCAGAATGTCTCCTGGAATTGGAGTGTTATAGCCGCGCGGGGTGTCATCGGCATACGCCGCCACAGCCAGCATAAGTGTAAGGCCAATGCCGCTAAACACGTTTCCAGTAGAACTAGTTTTTGTATTCATGTGCCCCTCCTTGTCCTTTTTTCGGCGTAGGCGAAGACGCTCGTGATACCGCCGGATACCCAAGATCGAATTTTGGAAACGGATTGCCCATGCAAAAAGTCTGAGATGTAGAATGCCGTGCTCGCTTGTCTCTCAGGGCACGTTACTTCGCATAGCCGCTGGGTCTAGGATTAAGCGGGTTCTTTCGCCCATCCTCGGAAGTAATACATCGCCGCTGTCAGTGTGACATACATCAGCAGACTATAGGTCGCAGCCGGGATCACATAGAGCCCGCCATCAAACAGGTTGACAGCCAGCGCAATGGCAAGTGTGCCATTCTGGATGCCACATTCGATTGTGATCGCAACGGTTTGGCGTGGGCCCGATGCAAGTAGGTGTCCGATGATGGCAGCCAAACAAATGACGATGAGATTCAGCGCAAGGGTCAGAAGCCCGGTTTCGGCGAAAAATCCCGGTAGATTTTCGCGTTGGCCGTAAATGGCGAGCGCGATCACGATGACAAAGACCATGCTTGCGCCGCGTAAGAGCCAGGGTTCCAACCGCATCGCGGCTTGGGGGGCGATTTGTCGAAACATCATGCCGAGCAAGACGGGAAGCGTTGCCATCAGAAGCAGTCGCAGGGCAAGAGAGCCCATGGATATGCTCTCGAGAGCGTCGTCTCCAAAAAAGAACGGATAGCAAAAGCCGACGATGTGCGGGATTGTGATCACGCAAAGAAGGCTCACGACGACAGTGAGGGACACCGATAGCGCAACGTCACCGTGGCTCAGACGCGTGAAGAGATTGGATGTCGGCCCGCCGGGTGCTGCAACGATCAGCATGACGCCCATGGCGATTTCAGGGCTGGCCCCCCACGCCACGACCACAAGAAATCCGACCAATGGGAGCAGGAAAATCTGGCAGATCAGGCCGATTGCGAAGTCTCTGGGATGCGAACCAATGCGCCTGAACTCGGAAAACGTCAGCCCGGTGCCGATTGTAAACATGATGTAGGCCAACGAAAGCGGGAGAAAGAGGTCTATCACACTGCCCATAAAGCTGGCTCACATCGCGCTTCGTTTTGAACTGCTATACCCAATGTAGCGATCGCAGCAATGCCGGAAGCAGCTTGCAATGGCCTTGTCCCGAAATGATTTTGAACCTTGGCACCGCGCGAGCCTATGGTCCCTTGAGCCTTGCGCAGCAAAAGTTGCCCGTGTTGCGGAGACCCGCGCGCCTTACAGTTTGCGAATTTTCAGCTTCGATATCCTGTTGCTGTCTTTTTCCACGACCTCAAAGCGGAACCCGTGGAAATTAAAGACCTGATGGATCTCGGGGATCACCTGCGCCTCGTGGATGACCAATCCTGCGACTGTATTGGCCTCATCATCGGGCAGTGTCCAGTCGGTCGCCCGGTTGAGATCGCGGATCGTCATGGCGCCGTCGATCAGGAACTGGTTGTCTTCGCTGCGCCTTATCGGATGATCCGCTAGTGGGTCGAATTCATCGCTGATCTCGCCCACGATCTCTTCGAGAATATCTTCGAGCGTAATCAACCCGCGAAGATCACCGTATTCATCCACGACGAGGCCGAAATGCGTGCGCCGCCGCAGAAACTGGCGCATCTGATCATCCAGAGTGGCGGTCTCTGGCACAAAGTAGGGCTTCCTCGCGACATCTGCGATGCTGAAATGCGACATGGCCTCCTGCACGGTCTCTCCCTGGCCAGCGCTCTTATGCATTGCGCGCAACAGATCTTTGGCATTTACGACGCCGATAATGTTATCGGGCTCGTCCCGGAATACAGGCAGTCGGGTGTGGCTGCTCTTGAGACACTGCTCGAGAATGGCCTGCGGATCGTTGGCGGCGTCGATCATTTCGATCTGGCTGCGATGGAGCATGATTTCCTCAACTGTCCGATCGCCTAGGTCGAGCGCCCCAAGGATCCGGTCACGGTCTTCCTTTTCGACGATCCCCTCGGATTGTCCAAGATAGAGCGCGCCCGCGATCTCTTCACGCACCGCTAGAATGTGGCTGTCCGGGTCGATCTTCACGCCGAAGATACGCAAGGTCGATCGTACCACCAGCCGGACCGTGCTGACCACGGGCGATAGAAGCTTCACGACAAGAGCAATCACCGGTGCTGCAAGAGCCGATGTGCGCTCGGGTGTGGAGATGGCATAGGTCTTCGGTAAAACCTCGGCAAAGATCAAAATCAGAAATGTCATGATAAGCGAGGCCACCGCGACACCATTGGCGCCGAAAAGCTTGGTCAGCACCGCTGTGGCGAGCGACGTCGCAATCACATTGGCGAGGTTGTTTCCTGTCAGGATCGCGCCGATCAGACGCTCGTCATCTTCTTTGATTTCAAGCGCTTTGGCGGCACCCTTGTTGCCCTTGTCTGCTTGCGCGCGCAGCTTCCCGCGCGAGGCAGCCGTCAGTGCCGTTTCGCTTCCTGAAAAGAAACCCGATAACACCAAGAGCACCAAGATGACGCCGCAGCTGATCCAAAAGGTCAGGTCTAAAGTCTCTGTCGTGAGTTCCATCGGCAATCGAAAAAAGGTGCACTTTCGTTATGGTGTCGTGCGGGCCCGCTGGCAAGAGCGCGCGCGTTTATCGGGACAGCTCGCCTCGCTAGCTTTGTTGCGCATCGGATCCAACTTCACTGCGCTCTGCATCAGATGCCGAGGCCAGCGGATGCGCAGAAAACACCAAGTCGCGCAATCGTTCGTCCAGGACATGCGTGTAGATCTCGGTGGTCGCTATATCTGCATGGCCGAGCAGTGTTTGGATCGTTCGCAGATCTGCACCCCCGGCAAGCAGGTGGGTAGCGAAGGCGTGGCGTAGCGTATGGGGTGTTACACTTTCCGGCGAGACGCCTGCCGC
>JBCCNY010000192.1:0-6395 GCA_039025595.1 Pseudomonadota bacterium
GCTTTGCTCCTTGCCGCGAGTGAAACGCTGACAGAGTTTGCCGCATCGCTCGACATCATAGCCACGTCTGTTGTTTCCGGGTCGCTGCCTGAGATCACGGATCGGCGCGGGCGTCTTCATCTTCCTGTGACGGAAGCAGCGGTTGAGCATCGATCTGGCGCGGCGAGCCCTCCCGCGCTGCGCCTGTCGACGCCGCACAAGGCATTGGTCACAACGCCGGTTCCCGCAACCCTGCGCTATCGCGGCCCCTTGCTCGATTACGGCAACGTCGTCATTGTGGAACCTCAACAAGGGATTCTCATCGTCATGGCCGGTCTCGAAACAGTGTTCGGTGAAATCGGGCAGGTTTTGCCAGGTGGTAGTCCAGTCGGCTGGATGCCCGGCCCGTCACTGTCAGAAAGCGGTCTTGGTGACGCGCATGTGAGCGCAACTGAGCCGGGAGCGGGTTCGCAAGACACGCAAACGCTATATATAGAGATCCGAGAGAAAAATATCCCCGTCGATCCCCTGACGTGGTTTGCCGCAATCGAAGGATAACGCAACAGATGAAGAAGTTTCTTCTCGCCGCAGCGATCGGCACCCTCTCGGGTGCCATCGTCACGACGCAGGTCGCCGCGCCGCTGCTGGCTCAAGAATCGGAGCAATCCAGCAATGTGTATGAGCAGTTGGACCTGTTCGGCGACATTTTCGAACGGATCCGCTCGCAATATGTCGAAGAGGTCAACGAAGCGGATCTGATCGAGGCGGCGATCAACGGTATGCTGACCTCTCTTGATCCTCATTCGAGCTATCTCAGCCCTCAGGACGCCGACGATATGCGCGTCCAGACCCGGGGTGAGTTTGGAGGTCTTGGAATTGAGGTCACGCAAGAAGATGGCTTCGTGAAAGTCGTCTCGCCGATCGACGGAACGCCTGCGGATAATGCCGGCATCGAGGCTGGTGATTTCATCACGCATGTTGATGCCGAAAGCGTGCTGGGCCTTACCCTGGATGAAGCGGTGGAAATGATGCGCGGCCCCGTGGGCAGTGAAATCGTGATTACGGTGGTCCGCGAAGGAGAAAACGAGCCTTTCGACGTCTCCATCATTCGGGACACGATAAAGCTCACCGCCGTGCGCGCCCGCACTGAACAGGATAGCGTCATTCTGCGCGTGACCACGTTCAACGATCAGACGTTTAAAAACCTCGAAAACGGCTTGGCGGAACAAGTGGAAGAATTGGGCGGCATGGAGTCCGTGAACGGGATCGTGCTCGACCTCCGCAACAACCCAGGCGGCCTGTTGACCCAGGCGATAAAAGTATCAGACGCATTCCTTGAAAAGGGAGAAATCGTCAGCACACGGGGTCGGGAGCTCGCGGACGGCGAACGATTCAACGCGACGCCGGGTGATCTGGCCGACGGCAAACCGATCGTTGTGCTGATAAATGGCGGCTCCGCGTCGGCGTCCGAGATCGTGGCTGGCGCGCTTCAGGATCATCGTCGTGCTATCGTTGTCGGCACGAAGAGCTTTGGAAAAGGCTCTGTCCAGACAGTGATGCCGCTGCGCGGAGAAGGCGCCATGCGTTTGACAACGGCACGTTATTACACGCCATCGGGCCGGTCGATCCAAGCCTTGGGTGTCAGCCCCGATATCGTGGTGGAGCAGCCGCGCCGCGCGCCTGAAACCGAAGAAGAAGAGGACAGTCTGTTCCGCCGGAGTGAGGCGGACCTGCGCGGGAGCCTTGGAAATGACAGCCTGAGCGAGGATGAAATTCGCCAGATCGAAGCTGACCGGGCGAAGGCAGAAGAGACAGCGGAGCTACGCGAGGAGGATTATCAACTGGCCTATGCCATCGACATCCTTAAGGGTTTGACCGCCTTCGACCCGGTCGAGTGAACCACGTCGAAAGGGCGCGTTCCGCAAGGTGCGCGCCCAACTGTCAGGTGATCATCTCAAGATGCGCATTCATCGCCGCGAGACCCTCGCTAAGCCCGCGCCGTCCCAGTCCGATCCGAAACCGGTCTTTCGGCGTATCGCCCAGCTCTGAGCAATAAATCGAAGCCGGAAGAAGTAGAACGCCGCAATTTTCGACGAGATCATGCGCAAACGCCTCAACTCCGTTGGGGCCTTTGTAACGGGGAAACGCCATGCAGGATCCTTGCGGCGGTTGCCAATCGAAAAGCGCGCTGTGGTGGGCGAAGAACGCCTCCCAGAGTGGCAAGTTTTCGTCCACGATTTCGCAATTGCGCGCAAGAATCGCATCGCGGGCCTTCAGTCCAATCAAAGCGAGACGTTCGCTCGGGCCGGAATTGCAGATCGACAAGTAGTGCTTCAACCGCTCCAATCGGGACAAAAGCGCTTTGTCCTGACAGGCGATCCAGCCAATTCGAAGGCCAGGCAGTCCATAGGCCTTAGACATCACGCCGAGTGACAGACCACGCTCATAGATATCCGCTGCAAAAGGGAGATGGGCCGCGCCGCTCGGTCCTAACCCGTGAAAAATCTCATCATGGAGCAGATAGAGCCCATGGTGACGGCAGAGCGCGATTAAAGCCTCATACCGGTCCGGCGACAGGATTGCACCCGTTGGGTTATGCGGAAAGTTAATCGTCACCAGCCGGGTTTCCGGGCGTACCGCTGCCACCACCCGGTCGACATCAAGCTGCCAGCCCTCTGTCGCGTCAAGCGGCACACCTGTGGCCGACCCAATCGCTAATGGCAGCGTTTCATGAGACTGATAATTCGGTGTGACGACGATAGCGTGATCGCCGGGTTCCAGAATAGCATGATTGGCGGCAAAAATTCCTTCGCTCGCGCCGGCGAAGCACAGAATATTGTCTGAAGTCTGCCTGCGATAAGTAGCGGCGATCGCCTCGCGCAGGTCAGGTGCGCCAAAGGTCTCGGTATAGCCCAGAGACATGTTCTCGAAAGCCGTCTGATCCGCATCGCTGGCAAAAGCCAGAAGATCGGACAGACTCATGCTTTCGGCGTCTGAGGCACACAGGTGATATTTTGCGTTGAATTCCCAACGGGAGAAATGCGTTTCAAGACGAAAATCAGGGAGAGTGGGCAAAGGCGCCTGCTATTCCACCGCGCGGATCAGTTTTCGCTCCAGCACGCGCAAAACCGTTCGCAAATCACTGCCGCGTTTCAGAACGCGCCCATCTATTCCAATCACGGCATATTGGCCCTGTCTTCCGCGGAGTTTGGGGCGTTTTTCAATCCGGTAAAGCGGGGTTTCCGCGGTTCGCCTAAAGACGGAAAACACGGCCACTTCGCGCAAGCAGGATATGCCGTAATCGCGCCATTCTCCGGCTGCGACCATACGACCATACAGCGAAAGGATCAGCGAAAGCTCGGTGCGGTGAAACGCCACTTGATCAATCGGGCCCGCAAAGGCTGGGTTCGGTTGAAAATTCATCAGTTCAGCCTTGCGTCAACACTACGCGAAATCAAGTTCTTTCGGCTTACGGCCTCAACCGCGACCGATATAGGGCATTTTGGTCGCCATAACCGTGATGAACTGCACATTCGCCTCGAGCGGCAAACTCGCCATATGCAAAATCGATTTCGCTGCATCGGCCACATCCATCGTCGGCAAACCGGGATACTCGGCCTTGATCCCTGCGACGAGCTCGCTTTCGGCATTTCCGATATCGATCTGCCCGCAGGCAATATCATAGTCCCGACCGTCAAGAGACAGCGCCCGGGTCATACCTGTGACGGCATGTTTGGACGTCGTGTAGCAAATCGAACGTTCTCGTGGCACATGGGCCGAAATGGACCCATTATTGATGATCCGGCCACCTTGCGGAATCTGGGCGCGCATCTGCGCAAAAGCGGCACGCGCGGCAATGAACATCCCACGAATGTTGACCGCCATAACCTCGTCAAAGTCTGCAACGCTGACCTCATCGGGAACCGACGAGGGGCCGAAAAGCCCCGCGTTATTGAACAACACATCGAGCCGCCCCGCCTGCGCTGTGAAAGCTGCAAAAACCTGGTCCATCTTGTCTGGATCTGTCACATCCCCCGGCAAGGCGATGGCAGTTTTGTAGCGTTGCGCGAGCTCCTCCAACCGATCCGCGCGCCGTGCGACAAGCCCGACCTGCCAGCCTGCCTCCAGAAACGCTTTCGCCGTGGCATGCCCAATGCCCGAACTGGCGCCGGTAACAAGGATGCTCTTCACGGCGCCTCCTCCAACTCTAAAGGAGCAGATGGCTTTTTCAGATCCTCGATTGACAGGTTGTGGTTCGGTTTTGCCAATCGATTACGCACCACCCAGTAGAGCCGTTCCTGTGCCCGCGTGATCGCCACATAGGCCAGCCGCTTCCATAAGGGTTGGCCTGCCTCACTGCGTCCCATCCGCGCCGCCGCATAAAGATCGGGCGCGAACACCTGAACATCGGGCCATTGTGATCCTTGGGCCTTGTGGATCGTCACGGCCGCCCCATGCAGAAACGTAGCGCCCATCCGCGCCGCAAACGGAATAAAAGGCTCTTCTTCATCCGGTTTCTCAATCTTGACGATCGAGGCCGCAGAGACCTGAGGGTCTGGCGCGCCCATCACATGCAGACGCGAAAACCCTGGTTTGCGGCCCGGTCCGAGATAGACCACCTGTGCGCCCTTGATCAGTCCGCGCGCCTCAAGATCCAGCCGCTTGCGCCGGTGCTTGAGCGGCAACTCGATCCCATCGCAAATCAGCGGCTCGCCCGGCAGCAATTCTTCTTCGGGCGCGCTATGCACCGATCGAAACGCATTTATGAGGCGGATCCGCGTGGCGTTCCGCCAGACGAGCACCGGCGAGCGCGCCATCAGGTCCACCTCAACTCGGTTCGCCCAGATCACACGGTCATCGCGTTGTGCTGTTTCCTCAACCTGTCGCTCGAAAGCCTCAAAACTCAGATCCGGATCACCCAAGGCATGCGCTAAATCGAGAATGGGATTATCCGCCTCCTGCCGATGCACGCGTTTGAGGATCAGCTTTGACGGAGCGGGCAAGCCATCGAACACCATGGCGCCCGATTGATTGACCGGTGCCAATTGCGCCGGATCACCAAACAAAAGCAGCGTTGGAAAAATGTCCTTGAGATCCTCGAACTGCTTGTCGTCCAGCATCGAGGCCTCGTCGATGAAACCGATATCGAGCGGGTCCTCGCGCCGTTTCCAACCGGTAATGAAATCGGACCCGCGCAGACCCGCCGCCGCCAGAGCCCCCGGCATGGATTTATGTGCGGCATAAAAGGTCTGCGCCCGGTTAAGTGCCTCGTCAGTCAGCCCCTCGACCTCAGGCCGTTCGCCCTGCCCCGCCAACCATTCAGCAATCCGTTCATATTCCGGCGCATAAACCGGCGTGTAGAGAATGCGGTGGATTGTTGTCGCGGGCACGCCCCGCATACGCAGCACAAAGGCGGCCTTGTTGGTCGGCGCAAGGACGGCCAAACTTCGCCTATCTTTGCGGCGCCGGCTTTCCCAATCGCCAGAGACGATCTCGACCCCGGCCTGTTCGAGCGCATGAGTGAGTTCCGCCAAGAGCAGGGTCTTGCCCGACCCCGCCTTGCCAATGACGGCCATCACGGTCTCGCGACCCTCTCGGGGCGGGGTCAGCAGACCCTCGTCGAGATCGACACCCACCTGGCGCAACGCATCCGTGATACGGTCGTGCGCCTCAGCCTGATCATCGGAATAGGTAAGTGCCGGAAGAGCCATGCCGTGACCCTACTGCGCGGGTCACGCCGCTGAAAGCCTATTCGGGCACCTGCAGCCGGGCTTCGGAATAGGTGGCGGGCGGCCAGTTCACACAGCGACCTTCACTATCACCGGTGAGAAAGCCACCCGCGCCGCCCTCGGGCCCGCCCCACCTATCCGACTGACCGTTGTCGCGGTAATTGTAGAAGAGGTACTCCGTCTCAAGATCGTAGCCCCGCGCAATCGCGGCCTCTGTCAGGTTGCCGTCCTCGTCGACCCAAACACTGCCGTTTGCGTCGCTAAAATACTCATCCGCCAAAACGCCATGCATCATCGGGTTGCAGGCATCCGCGGTGCCAAAGTCGCGATCGGTCAGTTTACGGCCAATCCGGGCGTTACAATCTGAACGGATCGAGTTCATCCCACCGAAGGAGGCCTCCATAAAGGGGGAGCCGTCCCATTCGATCAAACCGCCCGAGGCATCGGTGGCAAAATGCCCACCCGCGAAATGCAGCATCAGGTACCAGCCTTCTCCTTGCTCATCCGCCACTTGCTTTAACTGATCTCGATACCAGTTGACCGCGTAGCCATATTCCTGCCAGGGCCATTTGCTGACGCCTGTGAGAGACTGGCAATCATAGTCTTCGGGATCACAGATACCGCCCCGGCTGGTCGTGTTATAGTAGGCCCAGCAAATCGTGGACTGCCCTTTCTCCGACGTCGAGA
>JBCCNY010000193.1:0-6372 GCA_039025595.1 Pseudomonadota bacterium
CACGCTTGCCGATACGAGCGGCGATCTGCTTGCAGCGGCCAATGCCTGTTTTCGGGGCATGGGAGCGGGTGACTTGCTGGATGCCGCCTCGGATGCGGCCACGGCCTTGCGCGGCGGCCGCGCGATGCTGAGGTTGGGCCTTGCCCGTCTGGGCCGCGACGGC
Source organism: Pseudomonadota bacterium (assembly GCA_039025595.1). Lineage (GTDB taxonomy): Bacteria > Pseudomonadota > Alphaproteobacteria > Rhodobacterales > Rhodobacteraceae > Roseovarius. The sequence continues at coordinate 164 of JBCCNY010000193.1, forward strand.
GATGAGGCGGAGGTGGCGCGCCAATATCCGCTTTTGCTCAAGCATTACGAGAAGGCGATTGACCGTCACACGACATTTTACCCCGGCGCGATGGAGGCTGTGGCGCGGCTCAAAGCGCGCGATTTTGCCGTATCGATTTGCACCAACAAACCTGAAGCTCTGGCGCGTCTCTTGATGACCCGGCTTGGTGCTCTGGATCAGTTCGATGCTTTGGTTGGGGCGGACACATTGCCAACCTTCAAACCCGATCCCGCGCCTTACATTGCGGCGGTGGAACGTGCGGGAGGCGATCCGACGCGCAGCCTTCTGGTGGGCGATTCAGAGACCGATCGTTTGACCGCGCGCGCTGCTGGTGTTCCTTCGGTTCTGGTGACCTTCTGGCCGGGTGAGCCCGATATTGAGGCGTTGCAACCCGAGGCGGTGCTGGAGCATTTCGACGCGCTGGACGAGGTTGTCACACGCCTGCTGCTTTAGCTTTCGCGATGAATTCAGGTCGGGTAGTATCCACGCAACACCGCCGCAAGGAGGCAGGGCATGGAAGTCTTCAAAGGCAGCTTCACGCAGCAGGAGCCGATCCCCGAGGCAGGGATTGCGGCCGCCACGTCTGTTCTGCAATCGGGCCGGTTGCACCGCTATAATCTGGGGCCGGACGAGATCGGCGAGGTTGGCCTTCTGGAGCGTGAATTCGCAGAATATTGCGGCGCGCGCTACTGCCTGGCGGTGGCCTCTGGCGGATATGCAATGGCGATCGCTTTGCGCGCTGTCGGTGTGAAGCCTGGCGACCCGGTCCTGAGCAATGCCTTTACTCTTGCGCCGGTTCCGGGTGCCATTGCCAGCCTTGGGGCACGGCCCGTTTTTGTGGGCGTGACGCCCGATCTGACGATTGATCTCAACGATCTGGCGGCAAAAGCGAGTGAGGCGAAAGTGCTGCTGCTCAGTCACATGCGTGGGCATCTTTGCGATATGGATCGCCTAATGGAGATCTGCGATGGGGCCGGGATCACCGTGATCGAGGATTGCGCTCACACGATGGGCGCCGCCTGGAAAGGCCTGCCATCCGGTCGCTGGGGCAAGGTGGGCTGCTATTCGACCCAAACCTACAAACATCTCAATTCCGGCGAAGGCGGCTTTTTGGTCACGGACGACGATGATGTCATGGCGCGGGCGATTTTTATGTCGGGCTCCTACATGCTCTACGGTCGTCATGGCACCGTGCCTCCCGATGCGGCGATGGAGCGAGTGAAATACGACATGCCCAACATATCCGGTCGCATGGATCACTTGCGGGCTGCGATTTTGCGTCCGCAATTGCAGGTGCTGGATGACAAATGCACGGCGTGGAACGACCGCTACAAGGTGGTGGAGGAAGGCCTGCGCGATGTCCCGGGTCTGACCTTGACCACTCGCCCGCAGGAGGAGCGATATGTCGGCTCTTCTATCCAGTTTCTGTTGCTCGATTGGACCTCGGAGGCGATTGTGAACGTGGTGTCGCGCTGTGCCGCGCGCGGGGTGGAGCTCAAGTGGTTTGGCGCCGATGAGCCCAAGGGGTTTACCAGCCGCTACGACAGCTGGCAGTATGCGCCAAGCGCGCGCATGCCCGCCACAGACCGGATCTTGCGTGGTATCATTGATATGCGGCTTCCTCTGACCTTTGAACTCGAGGATTGCGCTCTGATCGCTCGGATCATCCGCGCCGAGGTGAGCGCCGTCTTTCAGGGTCAGGAGGCCGCGGAATAGTCAGGCCGTCCGCAAAGACGGATGAACGAACTGCGCCCATTCCGGAGACGAATGCCTTGACGCGCTGGATGTGGTTTATGCCTCTGATCGGCTGTGTCGCCGCATTGGCCGGTCTTGCGCTTTTGCTTGGCCAGCGCGCTGCCAACACAACTGAAACCGAGGTGATCGAGCGTATCGTAGAGCTCTACATTAAAGAGGCGGGCACAGGTGCGGCGCGCACGGATTGCGCCGCTGTGCCCGCTCAGTCCGAGGGGCTTTGGCTGATTGTGATCTGCACCCGCGCGGGCGGTCAGGGCGCTGAATACTTCATCGATCGTTTTGGACGGGTCGTGGACCGCCACGTGATTAAGTGAGACAGCCATATGCTGTCTCACCTTGTTGTTTGCGGATCAGAAGTCGATCACGTAGGACACGCCATAGACGATTGGATCGATGCTGACTTCACCGATATCCGTGCCGTTGACCGAGACATCCGTATCGATGTCAATCCAGCGTAGATCGGCCCGGATCGAGCCACGTTCGCTTACGCGGTAGTCTGCACCGGCATGCAAGGCGACACCAAAAGACTCATCGAGGCTGATCGAGGCACCGGCCAGCGCGCCCGTCGTGCTTTCGTCGAAGAAATTCGTGTAATTCACGCCTGCACCGATGAACGGCGTCCAGTTGCTCTTGTTCACGAAGTAGTATTGCAGCGACAGGGTCGGTGGAAGATGTTTGGTGTCGGCGATCTTGTTGCCGCCCAAATTGATGTCATGTTCGAACGGCCACGACGCCAAGAGCTCAATTCCGATCCGGTCGGCGATGAAGTATTCCGCCGTCACAATCGGCCGGATGTTCGGGTCGACATCAACAGGTCCTGCCGCGGTGTTGGATGTGCCCCCGTTGGGTGAGACGGAGGCGACACCGAGGCCGAGCTTCCAGTCGCCTTTCGACTGCGCGCTGACGGCTGTACCAAGGGCGCACAAAGCTATAGTGGTTAACAGTGTGATCGTGCTTTTCATGACGTTACCTTCACCTTCTTTGGGTGGCGATAGATCACGTCAAACAGCCAGTCGTGGCGTTGACTTTCGTCAAAAGCTTTGGGCTTTTTTCGTTTTTCCATTCTTTGTCGTATGGAAAAAGCGACAGGCAGGCAAAAATGTCACGCCCATGATATCGGTTTGGATCGTCATGCCGCAACAATTCTGGAAACCTGCCCCATTTTCGTCATGATCACGCACGATCACACGCGGCACTGTCCAATGGCACACCCGCCGCGTGGAAAAAAGAGCTTGGTATCGCACTTGTCATGTCTGAGATGCCGCTCAAGTTATCGCACGAACGAGGTTTGATATGACCCTGTTTCTAGCCGCATTCCTGGCCGCCTTCGTTATTCCTTTCTGGAAAATACTGCCGCGCTACGGGATCGCGAGCCCCTGGGCGCTGCTTGCTCTGTTTCCGATTGGCACCTTGGCCCTGCTCTACATCATAGCGTTTTTTCCGCCTGCACGTCGCAAAACCAGCTGAAGAAGCGTTACGCTCTCTGATTGCAATTTATGACATATATCAACTATTGGCAGAAGTAGTGGATGCAGAAAGGCCATACTTGAACCTTCGTGGCATCGAAGGGGTTCGCAAACCGGGTCACGCTGCGTTAGACACCGGCAGGGCAGTTCTTGCGTTGCAAGCAAGCGCTGGACCGATAAGACAGCACATGTGAGGATCAGGAGTACGGATGACAGGACAACGTATCGGCGGGATGCTTGCAGCAAGTCTTCTGGCCACGGGCTGTGCGCTTCCTCCAGAGGGCACCACATCAGCAGACGTGGCACAGTTCCAGGCAGCCGTGGAAACAGTCGGGTGCCAGCTCGTCAGCGAAGCGGAATACCTGCCGGTTGAACTGCAAACTGGGTTAAGCCGAGATCAAACTACCAAACTTGCCTCCTACATGGTCGCGACCGACCGCGCCGTTCGCCTCTCCACCGGGGGCATCCGGTTGACGACCGCATCCTGCCCGCTGGACGATACCACCACCTAACATCTCGCATTTGATCTATCAGGTCTTGGCCTGTTGATATGAAGCTGGTCGACAAATCGACGCAGGGCCGATAATGTCCTTTTCGAATGGACATTCAGGGGCGACCAAGCGGCATCATGCCAGACCTTTGCCGAACATTCACTGAACCCGGCCACTGCAAACGGGGCCAGAACCGGGGTGCATCCGTCTATTTTGCAACAACGAGGTTCATACATGTTCTATGACAGATTCACGATCTGCCACGCGACCGGCTGGGTGCTGGGACTTGGTGCGGGTGGCTTGGCCTTCATTGCGCTGGCCTATTTTGTTTGGCTTTTGCCCGCCTTCATGGTGTCGGTTGCAATCGCCGTCTTCGTGGCGATGCTATTTGACTTGCTGATCTGCGGTCGCGGACGCGACTATGACGCGCTGGCGGTAGCCAAGGCAGCAGGCAAACCCGCCACCACCGGGCTGAGCGCATCGCCAGCACCGAAGGCAGAGCCCGAACCGAAGCCAGAGCCAGAGCCGAAGGCAGAGATTGTCGCGGCGCCAGTGGCTGCCGTGTCGACCGCGGATGTCGGACAAAAGCCAGCGGGCATGAGCGGGCCCCGCGATGGCGGTGCCGATGACCTGAAGCAAATCAAAGGTGTCGGCCCAAAACTGGAAAAACTGCTCCATTCCATGGGGTTTTATCACTTCGACCAGATTGCCGGCTGGTCCTCCGATGAAGTCGCTTGGGTCGATGAAAATCTGGAAGGCTTCAAAGGACGCGTTAGCCGGGACGGCTGGATTGATCAGGCTAAAACCCTGGCGGCTGGCGGGGAGACAGAGTTTTCAAAACGCGTAGGCGAAGGCGACGTCTACTGATGAGCCGCGCCTGATACTGAAATAGCCGAGCGAGGACCTCTCACATGCCTGACACAAGCCGCGCGGCGCGCCTGCGGCGCCGGGCGGGCCTCGTGATTGCCGGAACAGGTGTCTATTGGGTGCTCATAACGCTGATCGGTGATAAGGAAGAGTTTAGCGTAAATCTTCGTCTCACCTTCGATCTGTTTGCTCTTGGAGGGTTTAGTGTGGCTTTCTGGCTGATCTATCAAAGCTGGCGGGCGGGTCAGGACGATAAGTAAAGCGGGTCTGGACGAAACCGTCAGGATGAGGGCATAACAAGTCGGACCGGTGTTCAAGATGCCGTCACAAAGGCAGACGTGCATGCATGTAAAATCGAAAAATAGGTCGATATTCATCTGGCCAGCGGCGCGGCCCTGGCAGAACAGGAATCATCATTTCGCAAGACTAGCGCGCGGGTCAATTGTATCCCTTCTGTGCTTGGCGACCCTGTCAGCCTGTGGCGATCGTGATGAAAGGCGCGTGCTTTTCGACGGGGTGTATTTCCGCACAAAAGCGAAGCCGGTGGACAAAAGCGACCGCCAGAACTTTGTTGTGAATGTCCCCAAAGTCGCACGCAGCGTGAACGGCGCCCGGGAGGCGGGACGCTACGAGGCGACACGCTACTGCCTGAGCAATTTTGGCACGTCCGAAATCCTTTGGGCGATTGGTCCGGACACATCGGATGGACGCCTTGTCGTGGAACAGAATGATTTCAATTTCCGCGGCACCTGCATTTTGTGGTAGCCATCGGCGGATCGTCGCGGATTGCAGTGGATATTGGACGGCACGCTCTCTTGAATTCCGGAGCTGCAAAGGTCAGATTCCCGAAATAGGCGATCCAATCCCCCTGCCATGAAGAGGAGACCCCTGATGCCCTTCCAACGCTTGGCGCGCCGATTGACTAGCCTATGCCTCGTGCTCTGTCTGGCTGTGCCCGCAAGTGCTGCGCAAACCGGCTTGCGGCAGGAGGCTGACATAAACAACGCGCTTCTTGTAATTTCTGTCGCGGACAAAATCCGTCGTGCCTGCGACTCTATTGGTGCAAACCTGTTCAAGGCCCGTTCACTGATCAACAACGTAAAGGAACTCGCGGTTGAACGAGGTTACAGCGAGTCCGAGATCAACGCCTATATCAGCGACAAGGAAAACCGGGCGGAAATGCGCGGTATGCGCAATGAATACTTCACCTCCAAAGGCGCAAGCAATCTGGATGCGGAGAGCCTTTGTGTACTGGGCAGAACTGAGATCTCAAGCGCGTCGCAGATAGGCAGGCTTTTGCGTCTTAGATGACCAACAGACGCCGAAACGCAGGCTTTGCGGTTCTATTGCTAAACCTGCTCATCGGTTGCGCAACGCAAGACACAGCCGAAGAAGAGGTTCTCTTCGAGCCCGAATACCAGAGCATTGAAACCCATTTGCTCGGTAATGATCTTGTGGCCTTTGATCTGACCATGGTGGGCGCGCGCGATCCCGGCGATGTGCGGCAATACGGTGATTGCGCGGCGGCGCAATATGCGTTGATCCGAGGGTACGGCTATGCGCGGCATCTGCGGACGACGACCGAACGCTCTGGAGATACATGGCAAGG
>JBCCNY010000194.1:0-6328 GCA_039025595.1 Pseudomonadota bacterium
ACACCAGACCCCTTGTACCGGAGGTTTTGGTGCATGAGCATCAATTCGCCGTCATTCGGCCTCGGCCGACCTTTGACGAGATCATAAATCGCGATAGTATCCCAGCGTGGCTGTAATGTTGGCCGCGTCACCTTTTCGCAAAAGCGCATGACAGCTACACCATCGCCTCTCACTCCCGTTCTGAGACGTTTGCGTCTACAAATTGCGCTGACACGTCTGGGGATTTTCGCGGAGCGTATAACGCGATCCTTCTGGCCTCTCTGGAGCTTGTTGATCGCGATCTGTGCGGCTTTGATGCTGGGCTTGCATGACCTCTTCTCGATGGAACTTGTGTGGTTCGTCACCGTCTGTTCGGCGCTCGGTCTGATGGTCTTTTTGTGGCGCGGTATCACGCGATTCAAATGGCCGAGCCGGCAAGATGCCATAGACCGCCTCGATAGCGCCTTGGCCGGGCGACCGCTGTCCGCCTTGTCGGACCAACAAGCGATCGGTGATGCAGATGCCGGATCTCGCGGTCTTTGGCAGGCGCATCTGAAGCGGATGGAGGCACGGACCGAAGGCGCGCGCGCGGTCGAGCCCGATCTTCGTTTGTCATCCCGGGATCCGTTTGGTTTGCGCTATGTGGCGCTTCTGGCGTTGGTTGTTGGTCTGCTTTTCGGATCGGTCTGGCGGGCCGGCAGCATGGCTCAAATGGTACCGGGCGGCGGCGCGGCGCTGGCCAGTGGACCAACCTGGGAGGGTTGGATTGAACCACCTGACTACACCGGTTTGCCGAGCCTCTATCTTGCAGACCAGAGCGGAGCCGTTTCCGTACCGCATGGCAGCAAGGTGACTCTGCGCCTTTATGGTGAGGTTGGGTCTCTGACCGTTTTGGAAACGGTTTCCGGCCGGACGGAAGACATTGGTGCGGCTTCCGACAGCGAACAGAGTTTTGAGATTGACCAGGATGGGTCTATCCGCATTGAAGGTATCGGTGGACGGGACTGGCAGATCATCGCGATTGAGGACCGCCCACCGGATGTGCTTTTGCTGGAAAACAGCCTGGACGTGACGTTTGATGGGCAAATGAGCCAACCCTATGAGGCCCGTGATGATTACGGTGTCTCGAATGGTGTCGCGGTTTTCGATCTAAACCTTGCTGCGGTTGACCGCCGCCACGGTTTATCCGCCGATCCTGATCCGCGTGAGCCTATCGTGCTGGATCTTCCTTTGCCGATAACCGGCGACCGCGATGATTTTGAAGAGATCCTAATCGAAAATCTATCGCAGCATCCCTGGGCGCATTTGCCGGTGTCCCTGACGCTCGAAGTGGAGGATGCGCGCGAACAAATCGGGCGAAGCGTGCCGGTCATAATGGATTTGCCAGCCCGACGGTTTTTCGATCCGCTCGCCGCGGCGGTGATAGAGCAGAGACGCGATTTGCTTTGGTCAAAATCGAACGCGCAGCGGGTGAGCCAGATGCTGCGGGCTGTATCTCATGCGCCGGAACCAGGTCTTTTTCGCTCGGAAGCGTCCTATCTGCGCATGCGCGTGATCTTGCGCCGGTTAGAGGCGGCCTCCGGGGCCGCGCCAATGCCAGATGAGACTCAGACGGAGATCACTGAGGCGCTTTGGGATTTGGCCGTGCTTTTGGAAGATGGCGATATCGAAGATGCACTTGAACGGATGCGTGCCGCGCAGGACCGGTTGAGCGAGGCGATGCGAAACGGGGCTAGCGAGGATGAAATCGCGCGCCTGATGCAGGAATTGCGCGACGCCACACAGGATTACCTTCGTCAACGTTCCCAGCAGGCGCAGCGGGAGGGCGAACAATCGGATCAGCCCGGTGAGGCGCCAGAAAACATGCAGACCCTGAACCAACAGGATTTGCAGGACATGATGGACCGGATCCAGGAATTGATGGAGCAGGGACGATTCGCCGAAGCCCAGCAGGCGCTCGAAGAGTTCCAGGAGATGATGGAGAATATGCAGGTCGCTCGCGGCCAAGGTCAGGGCCAGCAATCGCCGGGCCAGGAGGCGATGGAAGGGCTTGCGGAGACGCTCCGTGACCAGCAAGGGTTGTCGGACGAAGCGTTCCGGGACTTTCAGGAGCAATACAATCCAGGGGCACAATCCGGTCAGTCGCAAAGCAATCAAGGCCGCGACGGGGCCCAGGGCCAGGGTCAGTCGCATCAGCAGGGTCCAGGTAATCCCGGCAACAACCAGGGCACACAGGGTGGTGGTGATGGTCGGCAATCCGCAGAAGAAGGGCAGGGCGGACAGGGCCAACCCAACGGTCGCCAACCGGGTGATCTGGCGGGATCGTTAGCCGATCGCCAAGAGGCCTTGCGTCGGGAACTGCAACGACAGCAGCAGGGATTGCCAAATCTGGGCGGAGAGGCCGGGGACGCGGCGCGAGATGCGCTCGACCGGGCCGGTCGCGCAATGGAGGGAGCCGAGGACGCGTTGCGCGGCGATGACTTGCCGGAGGCGATCGACCGTCAGGCGGAGGCGATGGACGCGCTGCGCGACGGAATGCGCAGTCTGGGTGAAGCCATGGCCGAGAACAATCAGGGCCAGGCTGGTCAGGGTCAGGCACAAAGCAATGCCCTGGGTCAATTCGGCGAACAAGATCCGTTGGGGCGCTCCAATCAGGGATTGTCCGGGGACCGTGGCGATTTTGAAGCGAGAGAAGATGTCTATCGACGCGCCGGAGAATTGCTAGACGAAATCCGCCGACGGTCCGGCGATACAGAGCGCCCTGAGCTTGAGCTCGAATATCTCAGACGGTTGCTGGAGCGGTTCTGAACCACCCACAATCTTTATTCACTGTCAGGTATTTCAATCGATTCGACGAAGGTATCCGCGAGACTGTCGAGTTGAGCCTGAATGCCATCAATGAACCCGACAAAAGCGGACAGCACACCTTCTAGCAGCGGGATGGCTGCGGAAATCTGTGGTGCGAAGACATAGAGGAGTACGCCCAGCACAGCGGTCAGAACCGCCAGCCTGAAGCCCATGCGAAACTCTGTTCTCTTTGCATCGGCAGCCTGTTCGGCCAACTCACCAGAATTCTGCCCATCGCGCCCGGTTTCCGGATCAAGCGACGAGTTGATCTCGTCAATATCGGGTAACAGGTTGCTGCGCGACGATGGGTCGATGCCAAGATCGTCGGGCTCGATCGTCATGACAGAATCGTTGGGTGAGGTTTCCGTTGCGGCGGCATCGTCGCCTCGCAGGCGTGCCATGCGCGCCTCAGCTTCAAGTGTGCGCTGGTGCGCTGTGCTGTCGCTCTGTGTCAGGCCGAGTTCCGGTTGCGATTCCAAACCGCTTCGTCGCTCTTCTTCGCGGGCCAGTGCTTCGCGCTCAGCCTCCTGCTGAAGAACCTTTGCGATTCCCTCGTCGAGAGGTCTGCGGTGCGGTAGATCACGCCCCGGTTCGAATGCTTCGGAGTCTTCATCCGTCAGTCCGTCGGAATCGACCTCTTTCCCGGCCGCTTCGGTTGCGGTTGGGTCATCTGATTCTGTCGTTTTGGTCTCTGTTGTTTCAGTTTCCGGGTTTTCCGCCTCTCTGTCTTTTAAAACGATCTCGTCGGGGTTTGTCTCATCCGAATCCGTTTCTTCGAGATCTGCATCGGGCAATTCGCTTTCTGCTGTCCCTGAGTGTTCCGACTGTTCTGAAGGTAAAGCGGCTTTAACGTCATCCGCCCCTGTGTTGACGGGTTCCTCCGTTTCTAGGTGATCAGCGTCTTGCCCGGGCTCTGGCCAAGCATCGTGTCCACTGACATCCGCCTCTTCGTCAATTTCGAAGTCGGTGCTCTCAATCGCGGCTTCAAATTCGCCCGACCCGGATGGATTTTCTGGCTCTTCGGGATCTACCGTTTTGCCATCCTGCGGATCCGGCCCGTCATTTTCCTGAGCGACAGTCACATCGGTCTCAGGAGCCTCTTCCTCTTTCGCAGCCTCCGCTTCATTAGGCGTTGCGTCAGCTTCTGAGGTCTCTTCCTCAGCCGTGTAGTCGGCGACGACGTCCGTTTCAGTCTCAACAGCACTATCTGTGCCCGGCGCCGCCGCTTCTGGGCGGTTATCCTGCATGCCCTCGCTGGCGCCCCGCGGTGAATCGGCGACCACATTCTCGGCAGCTGGATGATCGGGATGATGCTGAAACCACGTGGTGCCGCAGTCAGAACACTGAACATCGCGTCCAGTTTTTGGAATGACTTCGGCAGGCACCTCGTATTGGGCCCCGCAACTTGGGCATATCAGTCTCATGTTACCACTCGTGGCCGGACGCCTTTGGCTCTGTCGGCTTATTTTCGTTGTGTGACTTTAATCTTAAAATGTGAACCGAAAAAGAGCCAATAGAGAACGCATCGAAGTCGTTGCACAACTGTGTCCTGTGAGGCATGAAAGGCAAAAATTGGGGGAATTGAGTGATCGAGCTGGAAAACGTCGCCTATTCTTATGGCGGGGGCGATCTTTTTGGTGGCGTGTCTTTTCGGCTGGAGCCGGGCTCTTTTCATTTTTTGACCGGTCCGTCGGGTGCGGGCAAAACGACATTGCTGAAACTGTGTTACGGTGCCTTGCGTCCGACCTCAGGCCATGTTCGCCTCTTTGAAACCGATCTTGCAGCGATGGAGCGCGACGCAATTGCACTTGTGCGGCGACGGATCGGTGTGGTTCATCAAGAGTGTCAGTTTCTGGACCATCTGAACGTGGCCGACAATATTGCGCTGCCGCTGGTCGTGGCAGGGCGCGATATGTTGGCGGCCTCCCCGAATCTAAAGGATCTGATCGGCTGGGTCGGGCTGAAGCACCGTGACAAGGCGCTGCCTTCGGAGCTGTCGGGAGGGGAAAGGCAACGCGCCGCCTTGGCGCGGGCGGTCATTGCGTCACCCGATGCAATTCTGGCCGATGAACCGACCGGCAATATTGATTGGGACATGTCGCAGCGCCTGCTCCGGTTGCTGATCGATCTCAATCGCTCTGGCAAAACAGTTTTGCTGGCCACTCATGATCTTGGTCTGATACGGGCGGCAAAGGCGCAGGTTCAGGCAAGAGTGCTGCGCATTGCGGACCGACAGATCCAGATTGCGGGGACCGATCTGTGACCGCAGTTTTTCAGCAGATCATCGAGATTTTCGAGGCGGAGGCTGCAGGCGCAATTGTACCGCGGTCGGGGATCAACGCCGCTCTGACCGGTTTCAGCGCAGCGGCGATGGCCTTTTTGGCGGTCTTCGCGATTGCGCTGGCGCTAACCGCAGGTCAGTTGGCACAAAGATGGAGCGATGAACTGGCAGGCCATGCTACGATTCGAATCGTGGCGCCCCAGAACGAAATCGAGAATCGGACCGCTGCTGTTTTGCAGATGCTCGAAGCGACACCGGGTGTCACTTTCGCTCGAGCCCTTGATCAAGAGGAGCAACGCGATCTGCTGGCGCCGTGGTTTGGCGCCGATCTGCCAGTGCACATGCTGTCGCTGCCGCAATTGATTGAAGTGCACCATGAGGGACGCGAATTCGACGCGGATACGTTCGGACAGCGTTTGACAGAACAGGTCCCAGAAGCGCTGCTCGATGACCACACGCGCTGGCAACAACCTCTTGCAGCCGCGTCGAAACGGCTGCGCGGCGTTGCATTTCTATCCTTCGTTCTGAGCTTTGGCGTTACGGCCGCCGTGATCGCGCTGGCCGCCCAAGGCGCGCTTGCCGCAAATGCGCAGATCATCAGTGTTCTGCGCCTGATCGGAGCGCGGGACAGTTTCATCGAGGCCGCTTTTGTGCGTCGCTTTACCTTGCGGGCTGTATTTGGCGCGGCGGCGGGTGGATTGGTGGGCGCACTGGCGGTGTCGATCCTTCCCGGATCGCAGCCCGAGGGTGCGCTTTTGGCGGGTCTTGGGCTAAACGGCTGGCAATGGATTTGGCTTTTTCTGATCCCACCGCTTGCTGGTGTTGCCGCCTTCGCGGCCACTCTTGGTGCGGCACGACGCATGCTTAGAGATTTACCTTGAGAGACGCGTTCCATTGGGCGCGCTCGGCTCTCTATGTCGGGCAGATTTACGTCATGATGCTGGTCTTTGGTCTTGTGTTTCTGCCTTGGGCGCTGGTTTCGTCGAGGGGGGCGAATGCCGCTTGCAAGACCTGGTGTGCCTGGACGCTGTGGACTGCGCGCTGGATGGTCGGATTGCGCACAGAAGTGCGCGGAACACCACCCGACCATGAATGCCTGATCGTGGCCAAGCATCAGTCATTTCTGGATATCATTCTGATTTTTTCGAGTGTGCCCGCGGGTAAGTTCATCATGAAACGCGAGCTCATCTATGCGCCCATCATCGGTCAATACGCGTTAAA
>JBCCNY010000195.1:0-6302 GCA_039025595.1 Pseudomonadota bacterium
ATATCTACAGGACCCCGAAGCGGTTGAGCCTGTGCTGATCAAGGTTAATGTGGATGGCTCCATTGGCTATCACTCCATCGGTTTTGCCCGCAAGGATAGCGGTATTGCCAACCTTGATGACATGGAAGGCAAGGTGTTTGGTTTTGGTGATCCGAACTCCACGTCCGGCTATCTGATCCCCTCCATTGAGATCCCGCAATACAAAGACGGTGTGACCATGGAGTCCGGCGAATATTTTGCTGATGTGAAGTTCACTGGCGGCCATGAACAGACCATCGTTGCGGTCAACAATGGTGACATCGACGGGGGTGTGACTTGGGCCGATGGTCAGGGCAACTGGGAAGATGGCTACAATTCCGGCGCGCTGCGCAAAGCTGTGGATGCGGGTCTCGTAGACATGAACGACATGGTCCAGATCTGGAAGTCTGCCGTGATCCCCGAAGGCCCGGTTGTGCTGCGCAAAGCGCTGCCTGCAGATGTGCGCGAAACCATGACTGAGTTGGTGGACGGCCTGCACGAACGTGACGCCGATTGCGCTTACGGTGTTGCGGCCGGTGACACACTGGGCTTCCAGCCGGTGACGCATGACACTTACATCTCCATCGTCGAGGCGCGCAAAGCTAAGATTGGTGGCTAAGCGATTTTTATGACGCAGCCGGTAGCCCTTCTGGGCTGCCGGTTTTTTACGACCTGGGGGCAGGATGGCAGACGTTTCCTTTAGTGGCGCGCAACCCAGCGTGGCCAGCATTCAGACCAGCTATATGGCGCAAGTGCAGAGGCGCAGGCTGTATGGCGGGCTGACCTTGTTGATTTTCGTCATCCTGATGGTGTCGGGTTTTAACGTGGCCGATGATCGCAACGCGGGCGGGTTCTGGGAGGGTTTGCACCAGATCGGGGATTACCCCGCAGATGTTCTGTCCGAGGCGTGGGAGAAACGAACCGACTTGCCTGGCTTGATTGCCAAGTATTTCCCCGCGCTGGTGGAGACCATAAACATTGCCGCCGTATCGACGCTCATTGGCGCCATCGCCGGTCTATTTTTATCATTGCTGGGAACAAGGGGGTTGGCCAAGTGGCCGCGTCTGATCCCGCTCTTCCGCCGCCTCTCAGACATCATGCGCGCTGTGCCAGAGATCGTGATTGCCTTCATGCTGATCTTCGTTCTGGGTGGTGGGCCTGTACCGGCGATGATCGCCATCGCGATCCATACAGCAGGCGCTCTGGGCAAGATGTTCTCGGAAGTGGCGGAGAATTCCGACCTCAAACCCATTGAGGGGTTGCATTCTACAGGTGCCAATTGGTCCCAAAGAATGCTGCTCGGCGTGATGCCGCAGGTGGCACCAAACTACATCAGCTACACGCTGCTGAGATTTGAGATCAACATCCGCGCCTCTGCCATTCTGGGTTTCGTGGGTGCGGGCGGTTTGGGGTACGAGTTGCGCAACGCCATGGCTTGGGGACCGGGTCGATTTGACGAGGCAGGCGCCATCTTCATTTTGCTATTTGGCACGATCGTGTTCTTCGATCAGGTCTCAAGCCGCTATCGAAACCGTCTGACAGAGGGGCAAGGCCAATGAGTGCCGTCGATCTGAGTGCCGCAAAGCTTCAAGCGGACCGGGTGATCCACCGCAAACGCGTTATTGGCGTCGGTATCCCCGCCGTCATCGCAGCCTACCTTGTCTACATATTCTTTGCTTTCGATCTGCCGGGTCTTGCGCAACGGGCGAACCTCGATAACGCTATGACGCTTGCCTCGGATAGCTGGTCCCACAAGGTGCATGTGACTCGCGACAACCGGTCAGGCAAGATCACCTATGCCGTAGACGGTGAGCGCAAAGGCCGCTACCCCGAAGGCCAGCGCCCGAATTGGGTGAGCGGCGATGATACGATCACAATCGATCTGGGCGCGGGTCACATCGTGCGGTATCTACCGGAAAACCGCACGGAAATTGAGGTGCCCGGTTTCCAGATGATCGAGGTGCAGGCTAAAGGGCGCAGCCTGATCAGCAACCTGCCCAAGAATGTGCCTGACTGGATTTCAGTCTCTAGCCGCCGCATCGGTATCACAACGCCTGAGGGCCGTATCACGCTGACCGGCGCACGCACCGAGGTGTTCAATTACTTCCCGGGGTGGGAGCTATTCTGGTTCACACTGGACAGCCCCTATCATGGCAAGAGCCTCGGCACGCTGCTTTTTGGAGAGCGTGTGGTGCCCGCACAATCCAATTTCGCGGGCGCGATCTCTGAGTGGTGGAACAATGCAATGTGGCGGCACAAGGATGTGGCATGGGCCATTGGAGAGACGATCTTAATGGCGTTCCTGGGCACCATAGGAGCCGCGATCATCGCGCTGCCACTTTCCTTCCTTGCAGCAAAGCGGTTCTCCCCACTTGTCCTTTTGCGCGCCGCGACCCGGCGTCTTTTTGATTTCCTTCGCGGCGTGGATGCCTTGATCTGGACGGTTGTTTTGGCACGAGCCTTTGGCCCTGGGCCGCTGACCGGGGCGCTGGCGATTCTGATCACCGACACGGGCACTTTCGGCAAAACATTCTCGGAGGCTTTGGAGAACGTGGACGAGAAGCAAATCGAAGGCGTGTCTTCTACAGGTGCAAAGCCACTGCAACGCTATCGTTTTGGTGTCATCCCACAGGTTGTGCCAGTGCTCTTGGCGCAGGTCCTTTATTTCCTTGAATCAAATACGCGCTCTGCCACGATCATCGGGGCGATCACTGGCGGCGGCATTGGTCTGATGTTGACCCAAGCGATCCAGACACAAAAGGATTGGGAGGAGGTAGCCTATTACATCGTTCTCATCGTGATCATGGTGATGTTTATGGATTGGTTCTCTGGCTGGCTGAGGGGTAAGCTAATCGGGCGAAAGCATTGATGGCACGGCTTGCGGCCGATGCGCCCTTCTTTCATCCCGATTGTGAGATCACCGACGGCAGCTTTGGCGCGTATGTCGAGATCGGCAAAGGCAGCCGCGTGTCCAACTCAGTGTTTGGCGATTACAGCTACTGCGACCGCTACGCCGACATTGCCAACGCGCAGATCGGGAAATTTGCCAACATTGCCGCGTTCACCCGTATAGGCGCGACAGACCACCCGCTGCACACCGCGTCCTGCCATCACTTCATGTATCGCTCAAATGACTATTGGGATAATGTGTCGCGAGATGAGGCATTCTTTGCCCAGCGTAGATCGCGCACCGTGTTCATCGGCCATGACACTTGGATCGGAGCCGGTGCAATGATCAAACCCGAAGTGACGCTCGGACACGGTTCGGTTGTCGCCGCCGGTGCTCTCGTGACAAAGGATGTTGCTCCCTACACAATCGTTGCAGGCACTCCCGCCAAGCCCCTGCGCTTGCGCCAGCCGCCAGAGGTTGCAGAAAGACTGATCGAACTGGCCTGGTGGGACTGGTCACATGAAGGCATCCTCCATGCGTTGGAAGACTTTCGTACTCTCGAAGCGCTTGCCTTTCTGGAGAAGTACGAGGTTTAAGTCTCTAGCGTCAGAGTTACGCGGTCCCCGGCAAACCACGTCCGCCCGTATTCAACTGGCGCGTCTGTGCCATCCACATTCACGCTGGTAGATTTCATCAGGGGATCGCCTTCTGCTACGTTGAGGTGTAGCGCATGAGTGGTTGTCGCCCGAACCGCAGTTAGCCTCGTGGACGCGCGCGTGTAATCGATGATGCCAACTGCATGAAGCGCTTCGGTCACACTGCCGGTAGTGCGCAAAGCGTCCTCTATACCGGCGAGCCGGTCCCGCGGGAACATACTCTCAAAGACCGCAACAGGCTGACCATCCGCGAGAGACAGACCATGGTAAGCGCAGACCAGATCTCCAGGCGAGATCTGCAATGCCTTGGCTTCGCCCTTGGTCGAGGCTCTCTCTTCTATCTGCAAGATGCGCTTTTCAGGTATGCGGCCTGCGGCAGCTAGGTTTTCATGGAAGCGGACCCTTTTGCCGATTGGGTAATCCGTAGGGGCGCTTTCCACGAAAGCACCGGACCCTCGCCGTGTTCGTATCAGCCCTTCTTCGACCAAGGCCGACAGACCATGCCGTACAGTGTGGCGATTGACGCCAAACCTGCTTGCCAAGGCAGCCTCGGTAGGCAGCTTTTCACCGGGGGCATAGCGCCCTTCGGCGATGTCGCTTCGCACGGCATCTGCAATCGCTGTCCAAACCGGTGTCTTTCGTCTGCGGTTGATCGCCTTGTCACGCAAATTTCACAATATTCCTGTGTCAATTCTCAGCCAAAGTGGTAAGATATGTATAGTTGTATAGTAATTGAAAAAGTTGTCGAGATGAAAGACGCCTCGGACGAAAACACGCGAAGAAAACTCTGGATGTCCGTTATGGCCAAAGCGCCTAAGGGCCGTGTGTCAGAATTATTGGACGCTACGATGAAGCGCCCGGAATTCACTTGGCTGCGTGCGCCAGAGATTGGCAGCACGATGGTCCGGGGACGGGCCGGCGGAACCGGGGCGCCCTTCAATTTGGGCGAGGTGACCGTAACGCGCTGCGCTTTGAGGCTGCATAGCGGCGAGGTAGGACACGCCTATATCCAGGGGCGACGCAAAGCAGATGCAGAAGCGGTAGCCCTTGTGGACGCTTTGATGCAGAGCGACATCGCGGATTTGGTCGATACCACCATCCTGCAAAAACTCGAAAATGACCACGCCGCGGCCAGACAATCACGCGCTGCGAAAGCAGCGGCCACAAAGGTTGAGTTTTTCACCATGACCAGAGGGGAAGATTGATGCAGACGGATACGCTGTCCGGCGGGTTTGATCACCCGGCCATCCAGTCCGCCCATGCCTTCCGAAGTGTTATGGAGGCCATGGCCCGACCCGGCACAGTGCAGGACATTCATGGGGCTGAACCGCCAACGCCGCTTTCAAGCGCGGCAGGTTCAGTATTGCTTACGCTGTGCGACGCGGATACGCCCGTTCATCTGGCCGGTGAGTTGGATTGCGAAGACGTGCGCGCATGGCTGGCCTTCCATACCGGCGCGCCGATCGTTGGCCCAGCGCATTGCATGTTTGCTGTGGGCACATGGGTGACGCTGACGCCATTGTCGCTGTATCCAATTGGCACGCCAGAATATCCGGATCGCTCAAGCACGTTGATCGTCGAATGCAGTGATTTGGAGCAGGACGGTGCACGCCTCAAAGGGCCTGGTATCCAATCAATCGCATCCCTTTCCCTGCCAGAGGTAGACCCGTTTCAAGCCAATCACTCTTTGTTTCCCCTTGGGTTGGATTTCATCTTCACAAGCGGAAGCCGGATCGCGGCGCTTCCCAGAAGCACGGAGATTTTCTGATGTATGTCGCCGTCAAGGGCGGGGAGCGCGCCATTGAAAATGCCCATGCCTGGCTGGCCGAAGAGCGCCGGGGCGACAGAGATGTGGCTGAGCTGACTATCTGCCAAATTCGGGAACAGTTAAGTCTGGCCGTGGATCGTGTGATGGCAGAAGGGTCGCTTTATGACCCTGATCTGGCGGCCTTGGCAATCAAACAGTCGCGCGGAGATCTGATTGAGGCGATTTTCCTGATCCGGGCCTATCGCACGACTTTGCCCCGGTTTGGGGCGTCTGAGCCGGTGGAAACGGGCGCAATGTCCTGTGACAGGCGCATCTCGGCCACCTTCAAGGATCTGCCAGGGGGGCAGGTTCTGGGTCCGACTTTTGACTACACACACCGTTTGCTGGATTTCAAACTGGCCGCAGATGGCGACGTGTCTGACTCACCGTCCGCAGAACCAGACTTGACCGAAGTGCCCCGTGTGACGGAATTCCTAAATCAGGAAGGCTTGATCGAGGAATCCGCTTATGACGACACGATACCGCCTGATCTGACCCGTGAACCGCTGGCAATGCCTGCAGATCGCGCGCTGCGCTTGCAAGCTCTGACGCGGTCTGACGAAGGGTTTACCCTTGGACTCGCCTACTCAACACAGCGCGGCTATGCCCGCAATCACGCCTTTGTTGGGGAGTTGCGCATCGGGACGGTCGCGGTTGAGATGGACATCCCCGAACTGGGCTTTGCCGTGGAGATCGGGGAGATCACGCTCACCGAGTGCGAAACCGTCAACCAATTCAAAGGCTCCAAGACCGAGCCGCCGCAATTCACGCGAGGCTATGGTCTCGTTTTTGGTCAATCGGAACGCAAGGCCATATCAATGGCATTGGTGGATCGCGCGCTGCGGTGGGAAGAACTCGGTGAGGACAATGTTGGCGCACCGGCGCAAGATGCCGAGTTTGTACTCTATCACGCTGACAACATTCAGGCGAC
>JBCCNY010000196.1:0-6300 GCA_039025595.1 Pseudomonadota bacterium
AGAGGCGCTTCCACGGCTTTGTCGGACACCCAACCCTTGATCACATCGGGTGGCTGAGTGCCTTTGCGCGCGCCTTGCCACGACAATTCCATGGCATCGAAAAGACCACTGAGCTTTTCATCCGTCTCAGCCTCGGTCAAGACCGGCGCTTCGCCTTGCACCTTGCGCACGTGGTCGGTGATTGCTGTTACGAGACGACTGGCAACCCCTTCGAACGCTTCTTCGGAGCCGCCTTCGATCGGGAAATAGAAATCGCGTCCGCGGAAGCGCGAGAGTTCGCGATAAGCTGAGGCCGCGTATTCGTGCGTCCCGGCACCCGCCGGTGTTTTAAGATGCAGCGTCATGATCGCCATGTTGCGTTCCTCAGCCTCCGCCTGAAGCTCGAGGGGACCGATTGGTGAGCGGGCGTTAGGATCCCGTGGATCCTTTGGACCGGCATCGGTGACCAGAATGATGTAGCGTGCATTGACCGGGTTGCCGTCGCTGGCTTTCTGTTCCCAGTCGATCACATCAATCGCGTCTTCAACTCCTGCCAGGCTGTCTTCGTTAAAACCCGGTGTGCTCACTATAATAACATCGGTGGCCTCTTTCAGCGCGCCAATAACGGGTGAGTCATCGTCTCTGCGCACCATATCAGCCAAGACTTTCGTTCGATACTCAATGCCCTCGACAGCCTCAGGATTATCGCGAAATCCGACAACAGCGAAATTGACCAGATCTCCGATTTCATTGCCCGAAATCTGACGAATCGTGTTTTCCAGAATACGCTGTGTGAGCGCGATGTAGTTGCCCATAGAAGAGGTGGTATCGAGCACGAAGACAATGCCGACATCGAAGGGGTCGGCCTCGTTCACAACAGGTTCGGTGTTTTGAGGTTCATCTTTGTTGATAGAGGCAATCTCCATCAGCAAGACATCCTCGTAATTCATCGGGTGCAGGTCTTCGACGAAATCGAGGATGGGCATGACGTATAGCTCATCGCGAATATTGACGAATTCCCCAGGCTCAACGCTGACCACGCCCTGCTGACCTTCGAGTGTTCCGGCAGAGGCTTCAGCAACCAGCCGTTCCTGCACGTCGCGCATCGCTTCGTGGTTCATGAGATCACGAAGGCTTTCCTCGGTGTTAAAGATCAATTGGCGAGAACGGCCCGCGGGATTGGTGAAGGCTGCAACGATATTGTGCTGCCAATCCACAAGATCGCTGGCAGAACTCCAGCCGATCGGCGCCTTTGCCGCAGATGGACCGATCTGAACCCAATCTCCCTGCCGCTCAAAGACGTAAAACGGCTGAAATGCGGCGTAGCGGTCAACCGCATTGCCATTAGGCCCGTCATAAAGAACCGTGGCGGGCCGGGTCAAAACGCGCTGAAAGACAGTGGCCGTTCCATCGACCAGAAGCGGGGCTTGCGCAAAGGCCGGTACTGGATGGGCCAACATCACCGCCACCGCGCTTATCATGGCGAGGCGTTCAGGAAGAAAACGAATGATCTTTCCAAACATTTGAAATCTCCTGTCTATTGCGACGTGGCGCAAAAGTCCTGCAACGCGCTTTGCGAAAGCGTGTCGCCAACTGTCCGCAACCGCTCGCACACCTCGCCAAGCGCATCTGACGCGCCTACGCCGTCGCCTGCCGCGATGGCTCTGGCATAATACTCTGCGGCGCGTGCAGGGTTGTCGGCAAAGGTCAAACCCATCTCTGTCTCGAGCACGTCGATCTCGACCGAGCCATCATAAAAGCTGCCCATCGTTGCCAAGGCTCGCGCGTCTTCTTGGGCCACGCCTCGCTCGATCAGCAGCAGAGCGCTATCGGCAGAAACAGAGCGACTGCATTGGCCCAAAAGCTCGATCAGCGCGCCGTAATTCTCTGCGGCTGCCGCGTCCAATGCCTCATCTGAGCACGGGTTTGCAGGCTCGGGCAGGGGCTCTGGTTCGGCCAAAACCACTGTCTCGGTCTCTGTTGGTGCAGGATCTTCTGCCACCGGCACTGGCGCGTCTTGTGTCATGAACCAATAGGCGCCGCCGCCCACCACAGCGAGTAAAAGAACGGCAATCCCAATCAAAAGACCTGTCTTGCTTTTCTCCTGACTGGCTGTGGCATCGGATGCACCCTCTGTTACATTTTGTTGGAGGCCTTCACCCGCTTTGTTTGTTTCGTTAGCCGTACCGTTGCCGGGGTCGTTATCCGTTTCGTCTGGTTTGTCCTTGGCTTTTCCCACCAAAGTAGGACCTGTGCCCTCGGCGCGTGCTTGCGGCGACGGGGCAACCCCTCCCACAATCGCGGCAGGGGGGCCGTGAGCGATGTCGTCGGGCCAGCTGGCTTCGAATTCTTTGCCGTCAATCCCAATGGAGAGCGGGGTGTATTCCTCGAGGTGATTGACGATTTCGGTGCCGACCACAAGTTTCGCGGTATCGCCCGATATCTCGACGGCGTAGGGGCCAAAATACGCTTTGACGCCTTGCCAGCCATCTTGGCCCAGATACTTGTCATTGAATTGGTTGCGGATCGTCAGGGACACCTCGGTTGCGTTGATCTGACTAGCCTCCAACGTGATGCAGGCATAGCCCCCCCGAGGATGAGCCGGGTCGGGTCGGATATTCACCATTTACTCTTCCCCGCTCATTGTCCAAGCCCGTTCAAGATTTGCCCGATGCGCAGGTTTTGTTCGATATTGATCGCGCCGGTATCGCCACTTTTTGCATTGCCGACGAAAAGTGCCTCAAGCGTGAAAACCCAGTCTGTCCAGGTTTCCACGTGAACGGCGCGCGCAACGCTCGGCAGATCATCGGCGGTGTTAGATGCCAGCATGACCTCGAAGGGTTTTCGGAAAGAGCCGTCTTGCAAAGGAATCTCAGGGCGCTCGTTGTCGTCCATCTCGGGCGCGCCAAGCGTTGTTACGAATTTGTTGATCGTCTCGCTGCAAACAATGGCGGCTGGTGGCGCTTGCTTGTCAATGGTCAGACCGAAACCCACTTCCCGCAATCCCGCCGACATCTTGTCCTTGCAACCGAGACGCTGGAAGCCGTCAATCATCTCTCCGATCAAGGCTGAGGCGTTTTCCTGACTGAATTGGAAAACACTCAAACGATATTCATCGTCTCGCAATCGGCCGAGTCCTTCGATCCACACATCGACGGCTTTATTCGCCTGAAATGCTTCGGGCGTCATTGTCTGTATCTTAGGAGGCGTATGCGAGTTGGGGTCATTGCCGTCATTCTGCGAGGCCTCCTGACTGGATGCGTCTGCATTGTCTGCTCGAGGCGCTCCAGGTCGCATCGGCGCTGCTGGACGCGCCGGACCACCCGGACGCATTGGTACGGCCGAAGCCGACGCGGCGCCATTGGCTGCAGAGGGTTTGACCGGTGTGTCAGACTGGATGGCACTCGTCAGCCGAATATCGGGAGGCACGCGAGAGATCCGGTCTTCTATCGCGTCCTGATCGACACATAGCGCCCCTAGGAGGGCGCCGAAGCGGTGGCCTTGCAAAGTCAGCTCTAACTTGTCGATTATCTCACCGGAGAGGGCGCGTTTTTCTTCAATCCGCTTTTCAATATCGTCCGAGATGTGGAATCCGCTTAATTCCGCGTGGATGGTCGCCGCCAGTGTTTCAACCTGGTTGGAGATCTGCCTCATCTTGCTTTCGGGTTTGCAGACCTTAGTCAGTTCCGCCGTCAGATACCCAACTCCGCCGTCATTGAGCGTCAGTGCGGCGTTCCAGGCCGCTTCAGGATCCTTGAAGTGGGATTTCACGGCCTCTGTTGCGAGACAGCCCTCTTTTAATTCCTGAACGCGCTCGAGTTTCTCAGGTCGGATTTCTTTCTCAGATTCATCGTCGTTGTAGTTGATCAGGCCTTCCACGAAGTAATTTGGGTTTCGTAGCCAATAACAGTTCTGAAAGGGCAGGGTGTCGGTCCATTTGTGCACCCATGAATCCGAGACTTTTCCAAAACCTTTTAGAAGCGACGCATCCATTCGCCGTTCAAACCGTTCCGAGCTTGACCCGCCGGAGGCGCTTTCGCCCAAATGCTTGTCAAACTTCGTCATCACGAAAAAGAGGATACAGTCGCTTTTGGCGCGCTCTGCCGGTGTGGTGCCATGTGTCAGGCCGATCCAGTTCTCAACAAGTCCTGGCAGACTGAGCGTTTCCATGTTGCTGTCTGGAACACATAACAGCATCGACGTGATTTCCTGATTTGCGACATAGCGATCGAAGAGGTACGCCACCTTTCCCCGCAGCAACATATTGGTCACCGCCTCTTCGGGATTTTCCAGTGTTTTTGCGAGCGGCAATTCAAACCGGTTACGTGCACCGGGAAAATCCAGCAGGTCGGTTTCCCCGAAAAAATCCGATGGTTGGGACTGCATCGGAAACACAAGTTCTGCTGCAAGCGCACAAATGATCGCGCGATTGAGCTGCGCTGTCTTGCCCGACGGCGTCTGTACTTTGAGCAAGTCCTGATCTTCTGGACCAAACAGACCCTGAAGCGTATTCACGTCAATGATCGACGTGTCTCTTGGCTGCAGCGAATCTAGTCCGGCGTAGATTTCTTCTGCGTGATCGATCTTGGCCAGCGCATTGGCCAGTTTTATGTAGAGATCTGTGAGTTCCTGATAGCCGCCCCAAAGCACCGACAGAAACGCACCGCGATCCGGGATCGACATGCGCGGCGCGAGATAGGCCGCGTCGTCCCAAAATCCCTTCAAACCAGCCGCGTAAGCAATCTTGCCAAAGGTTTTCTCGACATATTCCGCAATCTCGTAGATTTCCTCGAAGCTCATTCCCGTTGTTTCAGGCCCGGACGCCTTACTGGCAAATGCGTCGAAATGCGCCTTCAGCGAGTCCCGGTCTGGTTGCGGCTCGGATTGATCGCCATCTTCGTAGAAGCTGTTGATGATCGTGCGGGCAATATCTGCCTCAGTCAGAAGGGTCAGCTTGATCGGAAATCCATCGGGGGTCGGATCCTTGCTCATTGTGAAGCGCGTGACCAGACCGGTGGATTCACCATCGCCCGCCGGGTTGATCTGGCTGATGTAATCCAGTGTTCCTCCGGGTCCCTGAAAGTCGGCGACCAACCTGCCATCCGTGGGGCGCGCCAGAACGGAAACCAGAAAGGATTTCCCGGCCTGGCTGGGGCCAAAGACGCTCACGCTCATTTTGGTCTGAGCGGACTTGCCCAGGCGTTCAGCGCGTCGCACGCCTTTTCGCAAAAGCTTCGACAGCTCTTTCTTGCGCGCGCCGACCCGTTCTTCGTTCTCGTCATCGTTGATCCAGTCCAAGGCGTCACGCGAGAACTGGGTGATATCTGCGCACCGTGTGACCAACTGATCTTGTGAACTCATTGTCTCTTCCCTTGATCAGACACCAAATACACCCGTGTCGAGCCAATAGTCATCCGCAAAGCCAAGCGTATGCAGCGTGAGAACCATGTCGCTTTCTTTCATTGCATCGCCTTCGCCGTCAGTGATTTCACCAAATGTGAATGCTTCCTGCATCGACTCTCGCCTGAGCTTCGCCTCTGAGTCCTGGTTTTCGTCATCATCGTCATCGAACTCGGCTTTCACCAATTCGACACGGATTGGCGACGGACGGTTTTGCGCCTGCGCATTCGCGAAATCCAATCGGTAGAGCGGTGTTGTCGTCCAGCGATCTAGCGGTAACTGACGCGAGCCGATGAAGACCGGTGAAAACACGTTCACCACAGCTCTCTCGCCTCCGAGCGATTGTTCGGCGTCGAAGTCGGAAAACAACACGCGCTCTTCCACGATCTGACCGTTACTGTCCATTTCGCCGATGAAACGTGCTGTGGAACGCATTTGGAACGCACGCGTCATCACCTTGAAATTTGGGATCCGGTTCTCGCTCAACGCGATCAGCATGCCGCCCACAGCGACAGTGCTTTTAGGATCTCCGATCTTTTGGGTTTTCGGATTGCGGAACGGGTACCATGGGCCTGTTTTGTACGTATGCATCGAGATCAGCCGATCCGGCGAGACCACCAACATCTCTTCAACGATTGACCTGACCGCTGGCAAGCGCGATGGACGTCCGGTCAGCATAACGAGATCTGTGCCGAGGTGATCAATGACTTCGCACATATTGCCCAGAACTTTCTGGAACACTTCCCGGCTGATCGCATCAACCTCTTCGCGTGTCGTGGCTATGACCAGATTCGCAAAATGCCAGCCATCCGCGCCGACGGAGGCAGCGGCTTCCTCGATATAGGCTATGGTTGCAGCGCCGACCCGCAACTCCGGCGGCGGGGCAGGGGTATCGTCTTCGGTGTCCTGCTCTGCAACCGG
>JBCCNY010000197.1:0-6286 GCA_039025595.1 Pseudomonadota bacterium
GCTACAATCATCTTCTGGTTACGAGTCCTGACCCTAGCTAGACGAGTTCTTTTTTCGTTTTTTGCGAAGCTACTTTTCTTGAGATCTGAGACAACATCGATCCAATACCTCGCATCAAATGTTGCGTTTCGGGTCGGCGGGCTTCCAAACGTAGCGCGCAAGTTGGTTTCTTTGTGTCGGTCGGGGGTCTCAACGTCTTCTACAAAGCCCTGCTAGGGCCAAAAAAACTGTCAATCGCTGCAGAGCGACATGCCTGATCTTTCTTGAACGATCGCATTGCATTGAACGCCCATTCGACCAAGGCGCGTCTCGATCAAAATCTGAATGCATTTCCCCTGTGGTTTTCGCCATTCGCGGCATGCGATCCGCTGAATGGCAGGCAAGCAAATTCTGCCAATCGAACGAGCAGAAGGGACTGGGTCTCCGAGAGTCAACCGAAAGCAAAGAAAGCTCGGCAATGTCAGCAATCTGACACGCTTCGCAAGCCCGAGTATGAGGCTTAGCTGATTGCGAAATATCGAAGGGGTCAAAATTTTCTGGTGGCCATCGTCATTGGCGGATTAGTTTCTTTTGTGGCCAGCCGTTTCAGCAAGCCGATCCGTAGTTTTCTGGAAAGGCAAGGCATGACCTCGACGATTTACAAACATGAAGCGCAGGCAGATCTCCCCGGCGTCGCCTTCGGGCCAATGCGTCAGATGATAATGACGCAGGTGAAATCTGCCGGTTTGAAAGTCATAGAGGATCAAGAGGGCCGACTGACTGTCGAAACAGCGCACGGTCTGATCGGGCTTCGCCCCGGAACAAGCGTGGAAACAGCCGGGATAGTAGCTGCTGCAGATGAGCGTTGGCTCTTTGTGATGAAAAATGCTGTACTTCAACAGATGCGCCATGTGATGCCTGAGGTGGCGGAAAGCATGCGCTGGACGGATGGCGACAACGAGGGAGCGCTCCCGCCGAATTTTACCTTCGCGCATGTTCGAGAAGTGACCCAGCTTGGTCCAGTTTTTCTGCGGGTCACGCTCGAAGCAGAAGACTTTTCAGCCTATCAAAATGACGCCATTCACTTCCGCCTGGTGCAGCCGCAAAAGGGTCTTGAACCGGCTTGGCCGACGCTGGCCCCCAACGGAGCGATCAAATGGCCTGACGGAGAGAGCGCTCCTCACAAGCCTGTCTATACCGCACGAACCGTCGATCATGCATCGAACAGGCTGGTGACGGATGTCTATATACACGAAGGTGGGCGCACGACGGAATGGGCGCAGGAAATCCTCTCGGGCGAGCGCGAGAGGCGCGTGGTTGGGCTGGTCGGACCGTCGGGCGGCGGACACCTAAACGCAGACCGGGTCCTGTTGGCCAGCGATGAAACAGGCTTTCCGGCTGCGGCGCGTCTTTTGGAAAACCTATCCGATGGAGCGCGCGGACAAATTCTGTTGGAAGCGGAACACGGCGCGGACTGCGCGTATCCGGTCGATGCACCCGAGGGTGTCGAGGTGGTTTGGCTTTCCCGATCGAAGGGCGATGTTCTAGGGCAAGCCACTCTGGCGGCGCTGGAACAACATGCGGGTGCAAAAATCTGGTTTGCCGGAGAACGTCACCAGGCCACCCGGTTGCGTGAAGCCGCCAAAGCGGCGGGGTGGCCCCCGGGTGATCTGCGCATTTCGGGATTCTGGACCGCCAAAGACTAGGCAACGGCCCGGTTGCGAACAGCGCACCGGACCCTAAGGGCCCGGTGCGTGAACGTCATACCGTTTCCGAGAACTTAGCCGCGTCTTCGGAGCCACCTGTCGCGTCACCTTCGGAGTAGGATTTTGCTCCTGTGCCAGCCAGCTTTCCGCCATCGACGATGAGATACTCATCGCGGATCGGACGGCCTTCGAAGAAACATTCCAGGATCTCTCGCGTGCCCGCCGCATATCGCGCCTGCGCTGAAAGTGACGTCCCAGATATATGCGGTGTCATCCCGTGATTTGGCATTGAGCGCCACGGGTGGTCACGCTCTGGTGGCTGCGGGAACCAGACATCGCCTGCGTACCCGGCGAGATGGCCCGATTCCAGCGCGTCCACGATTGCCTGCCTGTCGCAGATCTTGCCGCGGGCGGTGTTCACGATGTAAGCGCCGCGTTTCATCTTCTTGATCATCGCTTCGTCAAAGAGGTGCTCTGTCTCCGGATGCAGCGGACAGTTGATGGTGACCACATCGCACACCTTAACCAAATCCTCGACCGTTTCATGCCAATGCAGATTCAGCTCTTTTTCGACCTCTTCGGGCAGCCTATGGCGATCGTAGTAGTGCAAATGCACGTCAAAAGGAGCCAGACGGCGTAAAACGGCGAGGCCGATCCGACCCGCAGCGACGGTCCCGACATGCATGCCTTCGACATCATAGGATCGCGCGACGCAATCAGCGATGTTCCAGCCCC
The DNA here is from genome assembly GCA_039025595.1 of Pseudomonadota bacterium. Classification (GTDB taxonomy): domain Bacteria; phylum Pseudomonadota; class Alphaproteobacteria; order Rhodobacterales; family Rhodobacteraceae; genus Roseovarius. The sequence goes on from JBCCNY010000197.1 coordinate 2,421, forward strand.
CTTTCATCACCCATTGGTAGGACGGAATATAGTTTCGTACGAGGCTGAGGATTTGCATCACCACGTGTTCGGCCACGCTGATCGAGTTGCAGAATGTGACCTCGGCAACTGTCACGCCGTGCTTCATCGCCGCGCTGAGATCGACGTGATCCGACCCGATCCCGGCGGTCAGCGCCAATTTGAGGTTCGGGGCCTTTGCAATCCGTTCTGCGGTCAAATAGGCCGGCCAGAAGGGCTGCGAAATGACCACGTCGGCATCCACCATTTCCTTTTCGAGGACCGAGTTCGGGCCATCCTTACTGGTCGTGACAACAAAGGTATGGCCGTTGGATTCAAGATACTTCCTGAGGCCAAGCTCACCGCTTTTGCTGCCCAGCAGGGCGCCGGGCGTGAAATCGATTGCATGGGGGGTCGGTGCGGTCTGACCATCCGGGTAGGATGTGATCTCAGGAATGTCATCGCGTGCGTAGCTGGTGGGAAAACCTTCTTCCGGATCGTCGTAGAGAACGCAAACTACTTTAGCCATTTTTGATATACTCCCGTGTGTAATGGCCGAACAACGTTGCATCGGGCAACGGGTCATCCGTTATCCGACAAGCAGACGAAGTTCGTGATTTGGTCTTGGCAGCTGCCTCTGATGCGCAGGTGGCCGGGGCAGTTTACTGCCTGTGGTGACGTCAGCACATCACAAGATCCAAGTCCAATTAGAAGGCTTTTAGGCGCGATTGGCGATCTTTATTGCGTCTGCGGATAGGCCTTTGCGAAAGCATCAGGGAGGTTTGATTTCAGCACCGCCGAAAAGAGGGCGTGGGTTATGCGCGCCATTGGCTGGCGGTCCGGCACGACCAGACCAATGGTCTGAGTGGTTCGATCACCTGTGATCCGATGGATGTCGAATTCATGTTCCAGTCCGTAAAGTGCGGGCAGTGTCTCTGGGACGATGCTCACCCAGCCGCCGCGCCGCAGATGGGCACAGATTGTGAGAAACGAATTGGCCGTTACCTGTGGATGTAAGTTGACGTGGCTGCGTCGCGCAGCGCCGTCCAAGATGCGGCGGTTCTGCATGTCCTCGTTCAGAAGGCAAAGGGGTTCGCGTTCCAGTCGCTCCCAGGGCACTGGACCCGGAGCTGCGAAATGGCCGCGTTTCGAAATCACCACGTAGCGTTCGACATAGAGCGGCAACTGGATCACCCGTTCCAGCGGTTCATTGTCAAGATAGGTCAGCCCGCCATGCAACTCTAGCCCGTCGAGAGCGGTCTGAATCTGTCGTGAGGGTATGGCCTGCATGTCAATCTGTGCGGCAGGATGGGCTTTGAGAAGAGTTTCGGTGAAAAAACCGGTAATCGGCATGGCTGCGGGAATAACGCCCAGGCGGATTGTTCCGCTCAGAGCTTCCGCGCCGTCGGCGAGATCATGTTTCAGGCTTTCAAAATCTGACAGGATCTGCTGCGCCCAGGCGAGAACGCGTTTACCCTCGGCGGTCAGACCGTTGAAGTTATTGCCCCGTTCGACGAGCCGCACGCCAAAATCATCCTCAAGCTTACGCAGAGCCAACGAAAGCGTGGGCTGTGTCACATTGCAGATTTGCGCGGCTTTGGCGAAATGTGCCTCACGAGACAGCACGGTGAAGTAATGCAGATGGCGGATCAGCATGGTCGGACGTCCATTCACGGGCGCACGAGCTGCCAAAGCGGGAGCGGCGCGAATTGCAAACCAGTTCAATTGGTCTTGAAGTCGGTTGGCGGGACCTGAGGCCTGGCAAAGAAGCTGGCAGTCTCGGCTGACACTTTATTGTCACATGGCTGGCAGTGTGACACAAGATAATGGCTGGAACCCAGTGAAGGTCAAATTTCATGCAGTCTTTCTTCAAACGAAGGCTGCCCAAACCCACCGCCATAGCTGTCGTCTTAGCCGGGGTCGGAGGCGCGCTTGCGATCGCAGTGCTTCTGGCATTGGGCAAGGCCCTGAGTTTAATGCTCGTTATCGCGCCGTTCGGCGCCAGTTGCGTTCTTCTATTTGCATTGCCGTCGGCACCTTTGTCTCAACCTGCAAATGTGGTTGGCGGCCATCTCGTCGCAGCGCTTGCAGGGCTGATCTTGCTTTCGCTTCTGCCCGATCCGTGGTGGACACCTGCCATTGCGGTCGGATTAGCGATTTCAGCCATGGCGGCGCTCCGGGTGACACATCCACCTGCGGGGGCAAACCCGTTGGTTATATTCCTTTTAGAGCCGAACTGGTTGTTTCTGCTGGCTCCAGTGCTGCTCGGGACAATCTGCCTTGTTGCAGTGGCCGTGCTCTATCACCGGTACACAGGAAATACATATCCAAACAGCGACTAAGAAAGTCTCGAAACTCAGTGAGCCGTTCTTTCAAGCTTCGCGACGTTCTTCTTGGCGGCCAGACTCAGTGTCTTCAAAAATCCGCTTTTTGGTAAATGCCGATATTCTATTCTGGGCGCGGGCAGTTCATGCCATTGTAACGACCGCTCAGCGAGCGAAAGAGACTTTTACTGAAGTTATTTTAAGTTCGGTGCTTCGCGTGCGTCCGTAACAACCAGAGCTTTGGGATAGTGCCATTCGGGCAGGTCTCGACAACGCTCACTTGACCGCGAGAACGCTTACTCCGCAGCTGGCTTTAGCGACGACATCAGATGGTGAAACTTCTCGCCCTGAACTGCAACATGAGCTCGGATTTCATCTGCGGCGCGCTCAGCCTGACCTTCCTCAAGAGCGCGCAGAATCGCCTCGTGCTCTTGCATGGATTGATGCAAGCGCCCGCGAAGTCGCAATTGCATCCGCCGAAACGGTTGAAGCCGCCTATGCAGTCTCAAGCATTCTTTTTCCAGGAAAGCGTTTCCAGACTGGCGGTAGATGATGGCATGAAATCTCTCATTTTCCCAAAAATAGGCATCCACCTGACCGCTTTTTACCGCCTTGTTGCACAGGGCGTTTGTTGCGTGCAGTTCGCCCAAGGCCTCGTCCGAGATACGCCGCGCGGCGAATTTCGCGCAGGTTGCTTCGAGCTCGGCCATCACTTCGAACATCTCAACAAGTTCGATAGGTCCTGGTTGACGTACGAAGACGCCTCGACGGGGCCGTTGCTCGACGAGACCGGACGCAATGAGACGCTGAAGCGCCTCACGAAGCGGCGTGCGCGAGACCTGGAATTTCTCTGAAAGCTGATGCTCGTCAAGACGAACCCCATCCGAAAAGGTGCCGTCAAGGATCAGCGCCTCAAGAGCGTCTGCAATCGCGTCAGAGCGTTTTTCGACCATGAGCTTAAACTAGTTGGCTCCAGATTAAATGCAACTAACTACTTTTTGTATACAAGATTATTGACCTTTGATGCAATCAGAGCATATCGTGTCCCATCATTTGGTGCCTTTGGCATCATCAAGGGAGGAAAATCATGAAATTGAAGGCAATTGCCGCAGCCGCTGCGGTGAGCTTTTTTGGTGTAGCCGCACAAGCGCAGCAGGAGCTGCGCGTGTCTCACCAATGGTCCGAAGGTGATATTCGCCACAAGGTCGCGCAGATGGTGGCCGATGAAGTTGCTGCTGCAGATGTTGGTCTTGAGATCACGATCTTTCCGAGCCAATCGCTCTTCAAAGCACGTGAGCAGTATAAGCCACTGGCGCGGGGACAGGTCGATATGATCGTCTTTCCACTGTCCTACGCGGGCGGTCTTCGCGACGCGTATAACCTGACGCTGATGCCTGGGCTGGTGAAAAACCATGACCATGCTGCTCGCCTCAACGAAAGCCCGTTCATGGAGGAAATTGAAGGCATCATGGCCGAAGACGACGTCATGGTGCTGGTGCACGGCTATCTCGCGGGCGGTTTTGCTGGGAAGGACAAGTGCATTAC
>JBCCNY010000198.1:0-6285 GCA_039025595.1 Pseudomonadota bacterium
CAGATGCCGCATCCGATCCGGCCAAACCGGGTTTCAACCACCCGAAACCCGGTATCTCCGGGCGAGAAATAGTACTTTTCCTCATAGCCGGGGAATTGCGGGATATGGCTCTTGCGATAGGTGGTCAGATGGCTGCCATCGGCATTAAAAATTGCCAGTGAATTGTAATGCGCAAGTCCCGCCTTTTCAAAGAATGACACCGGCAATACGACGCCAAGTTCGCGCGCGAGCGCGCCGAAATGGGACACGATCCTGCTGTCGCCTAGGGTCTTGGCCAGATCCAGATGCGCCGCGTTTTGTTCGATACAGAAATAGGGCGTCTCAAACAGCTCTTGAAGCAGGATAATTTGTGCGCCTTGGTCCGCCGCCTCGCGCACCAGCTTTTCGGCGCGGGCGATGTTATCGTCGATCTCCCAAGTACAGGCCATTTGCGTGGCACATAGCGTTACGGGGCGCATGCGGGTCTCCTGTCCTGTTCCGATCCTGTCGTCGATCTGCGGGTCAACCTGCCTTGGAACGCCTTACGGCTCAATGCCCCGAATGGGTGAGGGCGCCGATCTGCCTGTTATCGCGGTCGGTCTCAGCCTCGTTCGCTCGGGACTGCGGGTTTCAGGTGGCAGACGGGCGGCTGCGCAGTTCCTGATCCAGACGCCGCTCCAGCGCGCCTTGCTGTGGCGTGAACCGTGCAAGAAGGTCGTAGAGAACCGGTGTGACGACGAGCATCAAGAGGCTGGCCAGTACCAGCCCTCCGATGATCACGGTGCCGATGCTCTGCCGACTTTCTGCCCCTGCACCCGTGGCAAGGATGAGCGGCAATGCGCCCAGAATAGTTGAGATGACGGTCATCAGGATAGGACGCATCCGCAAGACGGCGGCCTGGATGACAGCCTCACGACGGGCCAGACCGTCGGCGCGCAATTGGTTGGCAAATTCGACAATGAGAATACCGTTTTTGGCCACAAGACCCACCAGCAATATAATCCCGATCTGGCTGTAGACATTCAAGCTAAGCCCACCCAGTGTCATTGCGTATATCGCCCCCGCCACGCCTGCGGGCACGGTCAGCAGGATCGTAATCGGGTGCACGAAACTTTCGAAATTTGCCGCCAGAACCAGGAAGACAATCACCAGCGATAGCGCAAGCACCAATCCGAACGCGTTGGAGGTTTCCTTGTATGTTCGAGACGGCCCAGCATAATCCAGTTTCGCGTCCCGCGGTAAAACCTCGGCAGCGGCCCTCTCTATGCGGTCGAGAACCGTCCCCAGATTTTCCCCTGGCGCCAGTGACCCCTTGAGCTGGATTGACGGCAGGCGATCAAAGCGTTGCAGAGAGGGCGTGGCGGCATTCTCCGAGAGTTTTACGAGAGCGCTCAGCGGCACAAGCGTTTCACCATCACCGGCGCGCACAAAGATCGAATTGATATCCGACGGGCTGTTTCGATCCAGGCGTTCGGCTTGCAGGATAACGGGATGTTCCCGCCCGCCCGAGACAAAGCCGGTGACTTCGCGCGACGCGAGCATGGTACGCAGCGTGGTGGCGACCTTTTCGGCGGAGATCCCCAAATCATCGGCGCGCGCGCGATCGATATCGACGTCCAGCTGGGGCACGTTCAACTCGAAGTTCAGGCTTGGATTCACCAGGCCTTCGATGGATTCAGCCCGCGTTAGCAGTGTTTCTGCCCATTCTACCACGGTTGGGCGGTCCGGCCCGGTGAGGACCACCCGTACCGGGCTCCTGCCACCGCGCAGCCCAAGACCCGCGGGTGAGCTCGTGAAAGCGCGGGAGATGGTGATGTCCTCCAATTTCGGATTGATCTGCTCCATCACCTCTTTCACGCTAACGTCGCGCTCATCCCAGGGCAACAGGCGGAACACCACGATCGAACGCCAGGCCCGGTTTCCCCAACCTGTAAAGGTGAAAACGGATTCGATCAGACCGGACTCTTGGAACGGTTTCAGGATGTCCTCTGCCTGACGCGCCGCCTGATCGGTGAAGGCAACCGTGCTGCCCTGAGGTGCGAACAGCGTGATGAAGCCCACACCTCGGTCCTCCTTTGGGGCTACATCGCGGGGCAGCTCCTGGTAGAAATAGACGGCACCCGATGAGATGCCTGCCGCGACAGCGAGCACGATTAAGGGCGCGCGGATCGACCGCTCGAGCAACCAGCGATAAGCTCTTTGAAGCGCGCTCAGCTGATCCGGCGCACGTGTTTGATCCGCCCGCGCCGGGGTGAGAAGTTTGGAGGCCAAAGCTGGACAGGTGGTCAGCGCGACGAAGGTTGAAATAACGACGGTTCCCGCCAACACCCAGCCGAATTCAACGAACAATTGTCCCACCTGGCCGGGCATGAAGGAGAGTGGCACAAAGACAGCGATTAAGGTCAGAGAGGTTGCAACGACAGCAAAGGTGACCTGACGCGCGCCGCGATAGGAGGCGGTCAGAGGGGTTTCGCCGCGCTCGATCCGGCGCTGGATGTTTTCCAGAACAACGATTGCGTCGTCCACAACAAGCCCGATCGCCAGCAAAAGGGCGAGAAGTGTCAGAATATTGAGTGAAAAGCCCAAGGCGTTGATCAAGATGAAACAGCCGACGAGAGAGACGGGGATCGTGATTGCGGGCACAAGGGTGGCACGAGGGCTGCGCAGAAAGGCCAGAATGACGAGGACGACAAGGCCGACAGAAATCGAGAGGGCAATCAGGACTTCGCGAATTGAGGCAGAGACGAATAGGGCGTCATCGGAGCCGACCGTCAGCTCCATACCTTCGGGTAATGTTGGCCGGATGGCCTCGATCTCGTACCGCACCGCGCGGGAAATCTGCAAGGTATTCGACTGGCTTTGGCGGTTTACTGCTATGCCCACCGCATCGCGGTCATTGTTGCGGGCAATTGTCGATCCGTCCTCGGTTCCGAGCGTGACCCGCGCGACATCCCCGAGACGGACAGGGTATCCCGCAACCCGGTCGATCACCACGTCGCGAAAATCGTCCAGACTGCCCAGCCGGCTGTTCAACCGGACCGTCAGTTGCCGATTGTCTGATTCCACCTCTCCCGCGGGCAGTTCGAGATTGTTGCGAAGCAGGGCGTCCTCGACATCCGCCACGGTCAATTGTCGGGCCGCCAGGGCGCGCTTGTCCAGCCAGACCCGGACCGCGGAGGGGCGCTGCCCATAAAGACGCAGGTTCGCCACCCCTGGGACGGTTGCGATCCGATCGGCAATGAACCGGTCAAAATACTCGGTGATCTCAGCCGTGGTCATAATGTCCGAGGTCACGCCAAGGCGCATCACCGGATCGGAATCGGCATCCGCTTTGTTGACCAGTGGCTCGCCCGCCGCGTCCGGCAGCCTGTTGCGAATACGCCCGATCGCGTCCCGGACATCGCTGGCCGCGACATCGAGGTCATGTCCAATGCTGAACTCAAGGATGATGCGAGACCTGCCCTGGCGGGACTCGGATTCGATCATACGCACGCCCTCAATCGCAGAGACAGCGCCGTCAATGATCTCGGTGATATCCGTTTCCACGACCTCGGGTGCGGCACCACGATAGTCGGTTCTGATCGTGACCACGGCATTCTCCACATCCGGCAATTCGCGCACCGGGATGCCTTGGGCCGCCGCGAGGCCAAGTACCAGCACGAGAAGGCTTGCTACAGCCGCCAGAACCGGCCGGCGTACCGCCAACTCCGACAAGGTCATGAGTCACGCTCATCGTTTGATGACGCGTCGACACTGTTTTGCACGGAGTCGGGCACTTTGATCCGTGTGTGCGCGCCGTCCTTCAGCCTCTGATGGCCTCTGATCGCCACGTCGTCTCCCGGTTTCAGACCGGCAAGCACGGCCACATGGCCGTCCCGTCGCACACCCGTGCTCACCGCGATCCGGCGAGCAATCCCGTCAACGTCGATCCGAAAGACATAGACCTGTGCCGCGGCAAAGATGATCGCCTCTTCCGGAATGGTGAGCTGTTCGCTTTCTGACAGGGTCAGGGTCAACGACATGAACATGCCGGCAGGCAGTACTCCTTCCGGGTTGGGGATCACTGCGCGGGCTCTGAAAGAGCGCGAAACAGGATCAATCCGGCTGTCCACAGCGGCGATGACACCGGAAAAGGGCTGCTCGGGAAATGCCGCGGCGCGGGCCTCAACCTTCAGCTCCGGTCTGACCTGCGCATAGAGCGTTTCTGGCAATGCAAATTCCAGCTCAACCTCTGACAGATCATCGAGCCGGGCGATCATGTCCCCTTTTTCAAGCTGCGCGCCGATATCGACCTCGGGCAGGCCAACAACGCCCGCGAAGGGCGCAGTAATAGTCCGATCTGCCAGCCCCTGGCGCGCGCGTTCCAGCTGCGCCTCGGCCTCTGCCAATCGGGCGGTCGCCTCTTCCAGCGTGGCGAGCGCCACGGCATTGGTACTGCGCAGCCGCTCGATCCGGGCGAGGATCTGCTGCTGCTCAGTCAGTCGTGCTCGCGCTTCTGCCAGATCAGCGCGTGCAATGCGGTCGTCAAGTTTGACCAGCACAGCACCCTGCTCGACACGCTGTCCGGGTTCGAAATAGATACCCGCCACGCGTCCGTCTCTTTCCGGCTCTATCTGGATGGATTGACGTGCGCGCGTTGTGCCCACAGCATCCACACTCTGCGCGATGATGCGCGGCTCGGCCCGTGCGGTTTCGACGACGATGACCCTCGGCTGCTTTGCGCCCGCCTGCTCAGGGGAGACGTCTTCTGACATCAAGACCACATTGTAGGCACCATAACCAACAAGGGCCATCAGGATCAGCACAACAAGCTGTTTCAAAACCGACATCTGTTCTTCCCCGGGATATCGCGCTCAGCGATACCCGCTCAGCCTAGACGAACGGCGTCGAATATCAACTGCAGGGCGAAGGTTAGCTGCGGGGTCGTGTCATCCCGGGATCATAGGGAGAAGGGGCGATCACGCGTGCAGGGGCAAGTTGACCCAGAATGTCGACCATGCTTTCCGCGCCAATCGCGGCGTGCTCCGGCGCCATGAAGGCCAGCGCTAGGTTACGCTCGACCCGGTGTCCCCAGCCGCCGGAGGTGATGGTGCCAATGACGCGATCACTTTCCATCACTGAGGCGCCGGGATGAGCGGGCGCGGCCTTATAGTCGATGTCGAGCGTCACAAGGGTCTTGCGCGGGCCGGCATTGTGGCGGGCCAGAAGCGCGTCACGACCGATGAAGTCGGGCTTGTCGAGCCGCACAAAGCGGGAGAGCCCTGTCTCAAGCGGGTCAAATTCGGTCAAAAGGTCCGATTTCCAATGCAGAAAACCTTTTTCCAGCCGCATGGACTCGATGGCTCGTGATCCAAAGAGTCTCAGGCCATGCGCATCACCAGCTTGCCGTAGCGCCGTGTAGGCTGCATAAAGTTGACTGTTGGGAACATGAATTTCATACGCCAACTCACCGGAAAAGCTCAGACAATAGACGGTTGCGGGGGCGATGCCGATGAAACATTCGCGCGCGCTCAGCCAGGGAAAGGCGGCCGCGCTCCAATCCGCGCGGCTGACCGCGGACAGGACGTCGCGTGATTTAGGCCCCGCGAGCACAAGGATCGTATGGGTATCCGTCAGGCTGCGCATGCTCACATCCTCGCCCGGGCGCAGATGTTGGGTCAGCCAGTCGCGATCATGCCATTCCGAGGCAGCGGCTGAGCCGTACCAGACCCGGTCGGGTCCCCGATCTGATGCGGGAAGATTGGCCAGCGTGGCCTCTGCCTTCACCATGCCATGCCCGTTCAGAAGATAGCATAGACCAACCCGGCCCGGACGTTTTGTAACTGCACCGCAGACCATACGGTCGAGAAACGCGTGCACGTCCCGTCCAGTGAGTTCTATCCGGTTGAAGCCATTGACTTCTGCGAGACCCACGCCCGTCTGCACGGCTTCGACCTCGGCGGCGACAATCTCGTCCACCTTATTGAAGCGAAACCCGTGCGTTTCGGAAAAACCCGGGCCAGGTTTGTAAAAATCTGCGCGCTCCCAGCCATTGACCGGGTGAAACGCCGCGCCTTCATGGGCCAGGATCGGCGTCAGCGGGGTGGTCTTTATCGGACGACCGGCGGGGCGGTGTTCATGCGGAAACTCAAAACGAAACTCATTCTGGTATTCCTCGATCGCCTTGAGTGCGGTCAGTTCCACATTGCCGTGGCTGGTAAATCGCCGCGGGTCGAGTGGCCAGGTGTCGTAACAGGCTTCCCCATGCACAATCTGTTGTGCGAGCAGCCAGCCATGCCCGCCGCCTTCTCCAAGACCGGCGCGTAA
>JBCCNY010000199.1:0-6283 GCA_039025595.1 Pseudomonadota bacterium
CTGCTGCGCCAGGCCGCCGATCAGGTGATGAAATGTTCGATGGAGCTAGGTGGAAATGCGCCCTTTATCGTCTTTGATGATGCTGATCTCGATGCGGCGGTCGAGGGGGCGATCATGTGCAAGTTTCGCAATAACGGTCAGACCTGCGTCTGCGCCAACCGTATTTACGTTCAGGCAGGCGTCTATGATGCGTTTGCCGCGAAACTCCAGACCGCGGTCGAGGCGCTCAAGATCGGGGATGGGCTGGAAGAGGGCACGCAGCTCGGCCCGTTGATCAACGCCGATGCGATCGTCAAGGTTCAGGAACATGTGGCCGATGCCACCGCCAAAGGAGCCAAATTGGCTATGGGCGGCGGTGAACCAGTTCAGGGCGCGGGATACTTCCTGCCGCCCACCATCCTGACGGGCGTGACGCAAGACATGCTTGTCAGTCAGGATGAAACTTTCGGTCCGCTGGCACCGCTCTTCAAGTTCGAGAACGAAGATGACGTGATTGCGATGGCCAATGATACGATCTTTGGTCTGGCAGCCTATTTCTACGCTAAGGATCTCAGTCGAGTCTACAAGGTGGCCGAGGCGCTGGAATACGGGATTGTGGGTGTGAACACGGGCATCATCTCTACCGAAGTTGCTCCGTTTGGTGGTGTGAAGCAATCTGGGCTCGGACGAGAAGGCAGTCACCACGGCATAGATGAGTTTCTTGAAATGAAATATGTTTGTTTGTCGGTCTGACCCAAGTCTTCAGTCTTCCGCAGGATCGTCCGATGCGGTTCTGCGGACATAATCCGTCAATTCGCGCTGGAAACGCGCTTGCGCCTTCCCAAGCGGTCTGAGATCGCGAGCACAGAGCAGGTGCGCTTGTCGATCATCGACGACGAGCCTGAAGAATTTCACCTGAAGCGGGATGGGATCGCCATGCGGTGCATTGAAGTTCATCTCGTGCCACCGGCCCTCGGAGTCGTCCGACGCACAATTGTCTCCGACAACAAAACCCAATTTTGACTGGCTATCTGCACAGACGATATCCTTGAGATCCTGACCAATCCACACACCGAAGGATGCATCCGCGACGCCGGGTGCAACATGGACATCTTCGACAACATACGTCTCAGAAACCTGTAGAGTGATATCGGAGCAGTGTTTGACGATCAGAGCGGCATGCACAGATGAAAGGCCTGAAAACTGCTCTGGATGATCATCAAGACCTTCAGACATGCGGGGCCTCTTGCGACACAAATTGCTGTATACCCACGCGGTTCGAACACAAGCGCGCGGATTTCGGGCGTGCGAAAAGAAGCAGGATGGACTGAACGCGGCGAGACATAGCGTCGAGCTTTCTTGCAAGGGGGCCAGGAGTATTGGCGGCCGTTCAATCGCGAGTCCCGTCGCTCGTCCCGTATTCTAGTGGAAACTCTCTTAGACGCAATAAAATGTCTAATTTAATTTACATATATCGGAAAGTGAGAAAATTTCCAGCGTATTCCAAGGATTGACCCTCGGCCTGCGTCAAACAAACATGATGCGAATGGAAAACAGTGACGAGGCTCTGGCTCAGGCGGCCGCAGTAGGGGATAGCGCCGCTTTTGAAAGTCTTCTGGAGCGGCATTATAATTCTGTCTTCCGGTTGGCGTATCGCCTGACCGGATCGCGCGAAGATGCTGAGGATGTCACACAGGAGATTTGTGCGAGCCTGCCCCAAAAGCTTGCCGGTTTTCGGGCGCAGGCCCGCTTTCGCACATGGCTCTGGCGGATTGTCGTCAATGCTGTGCATGATTTGCGACGGCGACGCGCGACACACCAGAAAAAAGCAGAAGGCTGGGGCGCTTGGGAGACCGCGCGTCAAGCTGGCAACACCGAGACGGAAGCGACGCTCGCGTGGTTGGTTGAAGCCATGCACGCGCTGCCTGCGGACTTGCGCGATACGCTGGCGCTGATCCTCGACGAGATGAGCCATGCGCAGGCCGCCGAGGTTCTCGGGATTTCTGAGGGCACGGTCAGTTGGCGCATCTCTAAGGCGAAAGCGTCCCTGCGCGAGATGCGAGAAAGAGAGGATCAGTCATGACCGACGATCTTGATCGATTGAAGGCCGCGCTGGACGCCGCCACACCCCAGCATGATCCAAAGCGCAAGGCCGAGAATCTAGCGCTTGCACGGAAAAACTTCGCCGAGCGCCAAGGATCGGAAGATTCTGTGCGTCAAAGCTCTGATCGCCCGGTAACGGGCCTTTTCAGAGGACTAAAGAACATGATTTCGCAGATGAACCCCCGCGGTGCATTGGTTGCAACCACAGCTCTGGTGGCCGTGGGCTTGGTGATTACATTGCCTGAAAGAGAGATGCGCGTGCCCGTGGTACCGGTAGATTTCTCGCAACAAGAAAGAACTCAGACCACAACGCGGAACGAAGAGCAACCTGCCCGCGTCGAACCCGCGCAAGCTCAGCAAGCGCAAACAGAAGAAGACACGTCCTTGGGCTCTTCTCTAAGCTCAAGTGTTTTGGACAATTCTTTCGCGCCGTTATCCCGGCAAGCGACTGGCCTTCGCACCTTGAACGAGTACGCCCCTGCCATGTTGCCTGCGCCTATGCCAGAGCCGGGTTGGGCGCGTGAGGCTGACAGCGAGGCGTTTGCCAATGCGCCGCAAAATACGCTTCGGATCACCTCCGAAGATCCGGTTTCCACCTTTTCGGTGGACGTGGATACGGCCTCTTACGCGATCGTGCGCTCGTTCTTGCGTCGTGGCCAGTTACCCTCGCCAGATGCAGTGCGCATTGAGGAAATGGTGAATTACTTCACCTATAACTACGAGGCACCCGGGGTGGGAGACGCGCCGTTCCGACCGAGCGTCAGCGTGATGCCCACACCTTGGAATGCCGATACAAAGCTCGTGCGCATTGCACTTCAGGGCGAACGGCCAGCTATCGCCTCGCGCCCGCCACTGAACCTGGTGTTTCTCATCGATACGTCGGGGTCGATGCAGGCGCCCGACAAACTACCGCTGCTCAAACAGGCGCTCGGCCTTATTTTACCCCAACTGACCGAAGCCGATGAGGTGGCGATTGTAGCTTACGCGGGGACCGCCGGTGAGGTCTTAGCGCCCACATCTGCCGATGAAGTGGCGACGATCCGAACCGCGTTGAGCAGGTTGGAGGCTGGCGGGGGCACGGCCGGAGAAGCCGGGCTGCGCGAAGCCTACGCATTGGCAGAGGCGATGACCGAAGAGGGTGAAGTCAGTCGCGTCCTGTTGGCGACAGATGGAGATTTCAACGTGGGTCTGTCAGATCCTAAAGAACTAAAGACTTACATCGCAGACAGACGCGATAACGGTATTTACCTGTCCGTCCTGGGTTTTGGTCGCGGCAATCTGGACGATGCCACGATGCAGGCCCTGGCGCAAAACGGAAACGGCGTGGCAGGCTACATCGATACATTGGCCGAGGCGCAAAAGGTGCTTGTCGATCAATTCTCTGGTGCGCTGTACCCGATCGCCAATGACGTTAAGGTTCAGGTTGAATTCAACCCGGCGCAGATCGCCGAATACCGGCTGATTGGCTACGAAACGAGAAGCTTGCTGCGAGAGGATTTCAACAACGATCGCGTCGATGCAGGCGACATTGGGGCGGGTCATCAGGTCACAGCGCTTTATGAAGTGACACCCGTCGGATCGCCCGCCAGATTAACCGACGAGTTGCGATATGGTGATCAGAGTGTTTCGTCTACGAGCGAAGAACTGGGCTATGTTAGCCTGCGCTACAAGCAACCTGGCGAGCCGGAGAGTGCGCTCATAGAACAACCGATAGACCCGTCGGTTCCAGGCGATGATGAGGCCCGTTTCGCGGCGGCAATCGCAGGGTTTGGTCAGCTTCTGACAGGAGGTCTTTACTTGAGCGATTGGGGATACAGCGAGGTGATCGCGCTGGCCAATGAGACCCGGGGTGATGACCCGTATGGCTATCGCGCTGAGGCAGTTCAGTTGATGCGACTTGCGCAAAGCCTAGCCGAACAACCCTGAACCAAAAGCGCCCCGGAATATAGCCGGGGCGCATGTCGTTATTCGTCCGATAGGCCTAAGTTCACAGCCTTGGCGTCCAACACGTCCTTGTTTTCGGCCGCGGCGCGCGCGATCTCGATGCGGCGCGGTTTTAGAGATTCGGGTACTTCGCGCTCAAGCTCGATATGCAGCATGCCATCCTCATGCGTGGCACCGGTGACGCGTACATGATCGGCAAGCTGGAACTTGCGCTCGAAAGCGCGTGTTGCGATGCCACGATGCAAATACGAGCGCTCGGCGCTATCTGAGGCTTTCCTAGCGGCCACTATAAGCGCGCTATCGCGTACCTCTACAGAAAGCTCATCACCGGTAAAACCAGCCACGGCCACGGAAATCCGATAGGCGTCTTCGGCGGTTTTTTCGATGTTGTAAGGTGGATAGGTCGGCTGTGTGACGTCTGCGGACAGAACTCTGTCCATCATGTCTGCAATTTGATCAAAGCCGATGGTTGCACGGTAAAGCGGTGCCAAGTCAAAGTTTCGCATGGGATCCTCCGTTGAGCGATACCTGAATGTTTGCTTTCCCATATTGGGACAAGCGTATGCCGACCCGTCTCGCGGCGCCGACACCAACGAAATGGGAAGGCGCATTCCCTTCGTCAAGAGGTGAGTGTTCAGGGTTTGGCAAATTTCGCGCCAGAGATACTGCGCTGGGTACTTTCGGCGGTGGAGTCGTTGACAGCGTCAGAGGGAACGGCACGGGGCATGGCGCGGAGCTTTCTTTTCAGCGCGTCCACGACGGGCGGCAAGTCCATGCCGTAGGCGATTGTATTACCATTGGCCTCTTTGCCACCGCCAACGACGAGGGTCACAATCCGGGCGCGGCGCCCACCATCGGTGAAAACCGGAGCGCCGGAGGACCCAAAAGTCACGTTGCAGTCAAACGAAACGAGCCCTTGTCCCCGAGCGAGCATATTGCAGTTTCGCTGCCAGGACAGGGCGGCCTCTCGTCCCCGACCGTAGGATACAACGCTCAGCGCGTCTCCCTTGACCGGACGCTTATGCAGAGCAAATGGGGCTGCGACAGATGCGGGAATGGGGCTTTCAAGCTCCAGAAGCGCCGCATCTCTACGCACATTTGCGGCGCTCATACCAGCGCGCGGTGCGTAACCTTCTGTCACCGCAGCGCGTGCGGCCTGACGGTGAGCAATCGGTATTCCGTCGCGCAAACCGGCGCTAAAGGTGATCTGGGACGTCGGCACCAAGGCTCCAGTACGATCGAAAAGGCAATGCGCGGCTGTCAGCACCAGTTCAGGCGCAATGAGAACACCAGTGCAAAACCCGCCCTGCTCTAGATCGACCCGTCCGACCGCTTCCCATCCAAAGAGATCGTCGCGATCTGTCAATCGAATTAGGTCGCTCGCCGTAGTTGGCTGTCCCGATGTGGACAGGACCGCGCTGATCAATAACGAAAAGGAAAGGGACAGCAGACGAGTGAAGCGCCTTATCATGGCCGGACTCTATTCAGGTTTAAGGAATTTCGCTCCGATTTCGCGGTTGGTGCCGTTCGAAAACAGTGTCCGGCTTGAAGATGTATCAGGACGCGTATGCGATTTGATCTGCGCGCGCATCTGGCTCAGCGGCTCATCAAGTTTGGCGCCGAGCGCGACAATCTCTCCCTCGTGTTCCGCCATGGCTGAGATGACCGACACGATCCGCAAGACTCCGTCTGACATGGCAAAGACGGGCGCTCCGGACGCGCCATGATCGACACTGCAAGACATCACCATGACACCGTCACGTTGGTCCAGCACGCCGCAGGTTTTTTGCAGCGAAGGCGCCTCGCTCCGATACCGGGCATAGCTGACAACGCCAACTTCAGCATGTCGACGCGAGCGGGTTTCAGCGACGAAGGGATCAACGCGTGTATTTTCGATCGGATGTTGGAGTTGGAGCAGCGCAATATCATGACGCACGGCTTCAACCGTAACCGTTTGAGTGAACCGGTATTCGGGATGAACAACACTACGACGCACCGCGCGGTGGGCTGTCGCGCGTCCATTGCGCCATCCTGACAAAAACTCCATCTCCTCCAGAGTGAATGCTTCGCCGGTTTCGCTGTCGAAAAGACAATGCGCAGCCGTCAAAACCAGATCCGGGGCAATCAGAGCGCCGGTGCAGAAACCACGCCCGCCTACATCAAGTCGACCGACGGCCTCCCACTTTCGCCCATCAACACCCGTGTCGAGACGCTCCAGAGGCGTTTGTTCCGCCAGCACAGGTACGCCAGAAAACAC
>JBCCNY010000200.1:0-6235 GCA_039025595.1 Pseudomonadota bacterium
GACATGTTGAGGATTACATTCGACAGGAGGCGCGTTTCTGCCTCCAATCCGCATCAGCTACTTGTGAACATGGTGATCTTTGCGCTGATCATGACGGTCATCGCATATTTCTACATGCGAAACCAACTCCGGCCGATAACACGGCTTGCCGCAGCGGCCGAAGCATTCGGGCGAGGTCGACATCTTGACTATCGTCCCGCGGGGGCGATCGAAGTGCGCGCGGCGGGGAGCGCGTTTGTCGATATGCGCGCCCGGATCGAGCGCCAGATCGAGCAACGCACGCTCATGCTGTCAGGGGTGAGCCATGATTTGCGAACACCTCTCACGCGATTGAAATTGGCCCTCTCGATGCTGGATGCGCCCGAAGCTGAACGCGCCGCAATGGTCCAGGATGTACGCGATATGGAACGCCTGATTTCTGAATTTCTTGCCTTCGCGCGCGGCGCTCAGGAAGGCGAGCCTGAACCCACCGACCCGGTGGCCCTATGCCGCACCGTTGTTGACGACTTCCAACGCATTGGAAAAGATGTGCGTTTTGCCGCCGCAGAAGGAGAAGGCTCCGTCGCGTTGCGCGGGGGCGCAATGAAACGGGCCGTGGAAAACCTAGTTGGCAATGCCGTTCGTTACGGTTCTCGGGCCGACGTCTCCGTTCATCTCACGCCCAAAAGTCTCAGGATCCGGGTCGAGGATGACGGGCCCGGCATTCCCCGCTCGCAACGGGACCAAGCGATGAAACCATTTGCCCGTCTCGATGAGGCAAGAAATCAGAATCTTGGCACAGGTGTCGGTCTGGGGTTGTCGATCGCACTGGATACTGCGCGCGCCCACGGTGGTACATTGCGATTGGGTGAAAGTGAGGGGCTCGGTGGATTACAAGCCGATATCGTTTTGGGGCGCTAGACTGTAACTTCTTGGAGAAGTCTCGCACGGAATTCAACCCGTGTCGATTTCGTCCAGTATTGGTGTCTGCGCGGAAACTAAACACAGCGTCGCGAGCTCAACTGTCTCACGTGCA
Organism: Pseudomonadota bacterium; assembly: GCA_039025595.1. GTDB lineage: Bacteria > Pseudomonadota > Alphaproteobacteria > Rhodobacterales > Rhodobacteraceae > Roseovarius. The sequence continues at coordinate 1,016 of JBCCNY010000200.1, forward strand.
AGCCATTCATCACATATGACGTCTCTTCTTAGGACCGGTCCGGTTTTCGGGTCGAGATTGCAAGGATCTAGGCGACGTGCCGAATGGATTTGACATCCGCGCACCAGATTATACATTTGTTTCAGAAATTACTGAAATTAATGGCGGAACTCATGAAACTCACGGCGCTGCAGCAGGAATTCGTACTTCATTTCGGGGAAATGGGGAGCCGTTGGGGCATCAACAGGACTGTCGGACAGATCTACGCGCTGCTCTTTATCTCGCCAGAGCCTGTTAATGCCGAATCAGTGACGGAGGCGCTCGCCATTTCGCGGTCAAATACGTCGATGGGTTTGAAAGAACTTCAGGCATGGCGGCTGGTCAAATTGCGCCATATGCCGGGTGACCGTCGTGATTATTTCACTACGCCAGACGATATCTGGGAGATCGTCCGCATCCTCATAGCGGAACGAAAGAAGCGCGAAATTGATCCCACTCTCACCAAACTGCGCGAACTGGAAATGCAGGGTGGCACGGGAAATGACTATGCTGAAGCGCGGATTTCGGAACTTCGCGAGATGATCGAAATGATGACCAGTTTCTATGATGAAATGGAGAAACTGGAAACCGACCGTCTGGTGAAGCTGATGACGGTGGGTAGCAAGATCGCAGGCTTTATCGACAAAGCGGGAGGAGTACTGCCCAGCCTCGGCCAAAACAAGCAAGGATAACGCCAGATGGACGTGCTCGACACACTCCTTCTTAGCCGTATTCAGTTTGCGGCTAACATTTCTTTTCACATTCTCTTTCCGACGATCACGATTGCCCTGGGATGGGTTTTGTTCTTTTTCCGCGTCCGGTTTTCGCAAACAGGTGATGACAAATGGATGGCGGCTTATCGCTTTTGGGTGAAGATCTTCGCGCTCAGCTTCGCGATGGGCGTTGTCTCGGGAATCACGATGTCGTTTCAGTTTGGGACAAACTGGCCGGGCTTTATGGAGAAAGTGGGCAATGTCGCGGGACCGCTGCTTGCTTATGAGGTGCTCACGGCGTTCTTCTTGGAAGCGGTGTTTGTAGGGATCATGCTGTTTGGCTTTTCCCGGGTGCCGGGCTGGGTGCATATGATGGCGACCGGTCTCGTTGCATTCGGGACGACCGTCTCGGCCTTCTGGATCATCGTCCTCAACTCTTGGATGCACACTCCGCAAGGCTTTGAAATGATTGAAGGCGTGGCCCATGCAACCAATTGGTGGGAAATCATTTTCAACCCCTCCATGCCTTACCGCTTCACCCATATGATGTTGGCGAGCTTTCTGACGGTCAGCTTTCTTGTCGCTGGCGTCTCTGCCTTCCGTTGGCTTTTGGGCGAGCGCTCGCGCGAGGTGCGGACCATGCTCAAAACCGGGCTAGTTCTGGCCGCGCTATTCATTCCTGTGCAGATCTTGATGGGGGACAAGCACGGGCTCAATACGCTGGAATATCAGCCTGCAAAGGTGGCCGCGATGGAAGGCAACTGGGAAACACAAAGTAACGTGCCGCTTCTGCTCTTCGCGTTACCCGACGAAGAGGCGCGCGAGAACCGCTTTGAGATTGGTGTGCCCAGTGTCGCGTCCCTGATCCTCACGCATTCTTTGGACGGCGAGGTGCCGGGGTTGAACGAATTCGTGGCTGAGGACGGGACGGTGATGCACCCACCGGTCAACGCGGTCTTCTGGTCGTTTCGGGTCATGGTGGGGATCGGTGTTCTGATGTTGCTCATCAGTTGGAGTGCTGTCTGGTTGATGTATCGGCGCCGCCATCGCCATGAAGGTCTGCTACCCGGTCACAAACTGGCGGTTGAAGGCTTGCCCAGGCTCTACTTCTGGGCACTTGCCGCGATGACGTTTTCGGGCTGGGTGGCCACACTTGCAGGCTGGTACACGACCGAGATCGGCCGCCAACCCTGGCTGGTGCATGGTATCATGACGACGGATATGGCCGTGGCGGATGTGCCGGCCCCCATGGTGCTGAGCACGCTGGTCGTCTATCTGGCCGTTTATGCGGCCTTGCTGATGGCCTATATTGGTGTCATCATTTATCTCGCGCGCAAAGCCGCAAAGGGTGATCCTGGGGCGAGCAACGCGCCTAAGGGTGCACTGCCCGCAATGACCCCGGCGGAGTAGCACAAAATGTTGCCCGATTTTTCAAACCCAGCCGACTGGCTGCCGTGGGCCTTCGCCTCACTGATGGGGCTTTCGATCCTGATCTACGTGGTGCTCGATGGGTTCGACCTCGGCGTGGGCCTTCTGTTCCCGCTGGCGGAGCGCGACGAAATGGAGCGTATGATCGGCTCGATCGGGCCGTTCTGGGATGCCAACGAGACGTGGCTTGTGCTCGCTGTTGGATTGTTATTGGTGGCCTTCCCAGTGGCGCATGGCGTGATCCTCTCCACGCTTTATCTGCCGGTCTTTGTCATGCTGATCGGCTTGATCCTGCGCGGCGTGGCCTTCGAGTTCCGCGCCAAGGCGCGTGATCATCACAAAGGGCTCTGGAACAGGTTGTTTTTTGTGGGCTCTCTTATGACCTCTTTGTCTCAGGGCTTTATGCTGGGGCTCTATATCATGGGACTGGAGCAAACCCTTGCCACCTACGCTTTTGCGATGCTGACCGGCGCCTTTCTGACGGTAGGCTACAGCTTTATCGGTGCCACTTGGCTGATCCACAAAACGGAAGGTGTCTTGCAGCTCAAAGCGCTCGATTGGGCGCGCGGCGGGCTTTGGGGCGTCGTGCTCGGCATTGGGGCGGTATCGCTTGCAACGCCCTTTGTGTCGGCAAGGATTTTCGACAAATGGTTCAACTTTCCAGAGATCATTTACATCGCCCCTTTGCCGTTGATCTCTGGACTACTCGTGTTGGCCCTGTGGCGGATGTTGCGGTTTATGCCTTTTGAGGCGGATCGGTTCAGCTGGTTGCCCTTTGCGACTGCTACGGGGCTATTTGGCCTCTCCTATCTCGGCCTAGCCTACAGCTTTTATCCCTATGTCGTGCCAGAACAGATGACGATCTACGCTGCCGCCGCCGCCCCCGAAAGCTTGATGATCATTCTGGTTGGGGCCTGTGTGGTTGTGCCAGTGATCCTCTGCTACACCGTGCTCGCCTACTTCATCTTCCGAGGAAAGGCGACCGCTCTCAGCTACGAATGACTAGACATCGCGTTTGCGACGAAATCACCCGCCTTTGCTTTATCGCCACCCTGAGTGAGCCTAGACGTCACGCGTTCTTGTTTAAGGCGTGAAAGATATGCGTGAACGTTGCGGCCCCTAGAATGGGAATCACAAGGTTCAAGATCGGGATCGACAAAGGGATCGCCATCAGCGTGCCAGCGGCCCAGATTGTGGCGCGCTTGCGTTTTCGCATCGCTTTCGCGGGCCCCCGACCAATCCGGCGCATCGCGGCGAGTTGAAAATACTCCATGCCCAGCAAGTACCCGTTCAGCCCCCAGAAGATAAAGAGCGCCAGAGGTGAGAAGATCGCGTAAAGGATCAGAGCGAAGAGATTGGCGGCGATCAGGATGCCCAGATAATTGACACTGTCTTTGATTGCCTCGCCCACCGGTGTGCCTGGGACGCTTGGAAGACGCGGGTAGTATTTATCTTCGACCGCCTGTGCCACCTCTTCGAGAAACATCGAGGTAATGGCAGAGGCCACGGGGATCATCAGAAAAACCGATAGCAACAGCATCAGGGCCAACCCGCCCCAGCTAAGCAGATCGTCCAGCCAGCGCACCTCACCAATCAGCGGCAGTGTCGTGCTGTCGCCCGTCAGCCATCCGATCAATACGAAAAACCCCGCCGTTACGGCGATCAGAAGCATAAGCGTCAGGCCAATTCCCAAGAAAAGAACGCGTCTGAAGCGGGGATCATCGATCTGAGTTAAGGCACGAAAGAACGCCTGAAAGATCATTCCGCCATCCAGGTGGTGATCTGATCGAGATCTGGTCGCGGGCGTTCCGGTGGGGTCGCGCGTTCGGTGCCCAGAAAGATCAACCCGGCTACTGATTCACGCGTTGATAGCCCCAGCCCTTCTTCGACAAATTGGCGATCGTGGCTGGGCCAGCCCGAAAGCCAATTCGCCCCCCAGCCCGAAGCCAAGGCGGCGTTCAAGAGCGCAAGGCAAACCGCGCCCGCCGAATAGACTTGTTCTATCTCCGGGATTTTCTCGGATGGTTTGGGCGCAGAAATGACCGCAACGGCAAGATGACCTTGATCATACTGTGACCTCGCTTTTGCGCAGGCGGCGTCATCCATGCCTAGGTCGGTGCCGCGCGCCTCCGCGAGATCGGCAAGCCGCGCCAAGGCGGCGCGTTCAAGCACGATGAAGCGCCACGGCTCGAGTTTGCCATGGTCCGGGGTGCGCGCGGCAGCGGTGAGCAAGGGCATCAGCGCCGCGCGGTCTGGCGCGGGCGCGTTCAGTGTTTTTGCGGGCCGCGAACGGCGGTTGAGTAAGAATTCGAGTGCGGCTGAATTGGGATTGGGCATGGGGTCTCTCGGCAAAGGGATGAAACTTTGTCTTTGTCCTCTGCTACTTCCCGCGAACTCCGGACGCGTGTCAGCGCGCGGGCTTTTGCAAGCGATAGACTCCCTCGGGCAAGTTGAGCGCTGCCGCAAGGTCTCTTAGCTGGGCTGTCGACAAGGTGATCTTCTGAAGCCTATCCGTTCGCGGGTCAAGCTGTTCGAGCGTCACACATTCCTCGAAGGCGTTGATCGCGATATCTTCTTGCAGCGGTCGCGCTCCGTCATCGATGAGCGTGATGACCGTGGCGTCAAATTCGTGTTCAATTGAAAACATTCCCGCACCCTAGAGCACATTGAGGGCGGTGCAACCGCGTTGTCGAGAAGATTTGATCACCAAGCGGGAAGAAGGGGCTGTCCTCTGGGCAACTGATTGATAAACTGTGAGTCCTTCATCACTGACGGGGTGATCTATGCGTTGGTTGGTTCTAGTTGGAGTTTTGATCCTGACCGGATGCGCGACGACAACGTCGCAGCAGACCCAGTCTGGTCCGTCGCGATCCGAGTTGATTGAGCGTGCGGCGGCCAAACCCACGGCCGCGCAAATGGCACAGTTCAGGACCGTCGTGTCGCGGGTCGAACCGGTCGCGGAACGCTACTGCAAGCGCAGAAACGCGCAGCAAAACTGCGACTTTAGAATTGTCATTGATGAGCGTGAGGGCCTGCCGCCCAACGCCTATCAGACGCTTGA
>JBCCNY010000201.1:0-6232 GCA_039025595.1 Pseudomonadota bacterium
CCGCGACAAGCGCGCCAACCTTCACGCCATCCGGCAGAACGGCTGACGCAGAACCGATACCGCCCTTCAACGTAGCGGTCGTCGCGCCAGTGCCGGCTCCAACGCTTCCCATATCGAAAGGCTCCGCAAGTGCGCCATAAGCCTTCGCTCCAAAAGACTTGTAAGGATTTTCGTCCCAACGCGCGCCACCGGCCAGTAGATCGAACAGGATGGCACCCGGCACGATCGGCACAAGCGCATCGCCAACGGCGAAGCCGCGCCCAGCGGCTCGCAAAGCATCCGCCACACCAGAGGCGGCATCGAGACCAAAGGCTGATCCACCAGACAAAACCAGCGCATCGACCTGTTGCACGGTTCGATCTGGGGCCAGAAGGTCTGTTTCTCGCGTACCGGGTGCGCCACCCATAACATGAACCGCGGCTGTAAAAGGCTTTTCTCCTGCCAGAACCGTAGTTCCGGTCTTCAGCCTTTCATCTTGCGCATGGCCCACAAGGAGCCCTTCAACATCAGTAATACGATTGCGCGACCCAGTCTTCATTCCTGCCCGCTGCCTTTTTGCCATTCTGGTGTGGATCACCTTGGCAGACAGCAGGCGTGGCACCAAGATAAAGAAGGGGCCGCGTATTGCGACCCCTTCCTACTCGCTACCTTCCCCTTTGCCCGTAGCAGACGGGACGGGCGGCACCATTACTTCCGAACCAGCGGTTGGCGGACTGCGCCCCCAAACAACCGCACCAACTACGCCGACTTATACACTCTCAAAATATCAGCCGGATCACACATAAAACAACCGGTCCCAGGCTTGGATCACGATCCTCGCGCTTGTTCCGTCTATAGGTCGCTGGAACGGCGCAAAGGGTTCAAAAAAATTTCGAGCGTGCGCGGATAACTGCAAGGTTGCCAATGAAGGCGCAACATCGGATATGAAAGTATGATCCACATGACGCGCCAATTACAGGAGACGCGGGATGAGATACTTTGTCTGGGGCCTTCGCATCCTGCTCGCGGCGATCGTAATTTCATTTCTGCATTACACTTTGCCGCAATATGATACAGTGCGCATTACAGGCACATATGAGGAGCGGATCGGACCAGGTGAAAACAGCTTGTTCTGGGCAGGCTCGAGTACCGGCAATGATGTCGTAAACAATTCCCGAGATGTGTTCTTTATCCAGACCAGAAAGGCCAACGGCCGGGTCATGGTCTATCGGAACGAAGACACGGGCTGGGGCTGGCCGCCTTATTTCAAGTTCGACACCGCCAACCTTCAGGCGGAAGCAGTGGACGCCATCTCAACCGCTGACTCGCCCGAATGGTTTGCAATCCTACACTACGGCTGGCGGTTTGAGTTGATGAGCGCCTTTCCGAACGCGATTTCAATCAAACCTGTGCCAGATGCGGACGCGCGCGTCATCCCATGGATTTCGATTGTCATTCTGATCGCATTGGCGGCCGTTTTCTGGGCGATACGCGTACGTTGGGTTCGGTTTCGGGAACGTCGGCTCAATCCAGTTATAGATGAGTGGACCGAGGGTTGGGGCTAGCGCAAAGGTCCGGCGGCGTTTGAGCGGTGAACTATCCGGGCTCAGAGACCTGGTCCAACCTCCAGGACCGACCCATCGGTAAATCGGCCAAAGCGAAACCGCGTCATGTCAAAGCCGGCGGATTTTCCTGTGGCAAGATTCGCAAGGATCTCACCATAACCCGGTCCAATACCGAAACCATGCCCGCTCATCCCTGTGGCAAGGATGAGACCGTCCAAACCGGGCACATGATCGACCACAGGAACCACGTCAGGCATTGCGTCGATCATCCCTGCCCAGGCGTTAAGGATCCGGGGCGCACCAAGATCCGGGAAGCGCACCGCAAACCGCTTTTGCAGCCGGTCGAGGTCTCGCAGGTCTGGCAATGGCTCCAACACCCGGTGACGCTCAAATGGGGACACTGCGTCTTCCGCCCAGTGTCGCGGTGTGCGCCAGCCATCCGGATAGCCTGATGGCGCCGCCAGATGTATCGACAGATCACGCCAGGCATTTTTTAGCACCGGCAGATAGGTACGCGAGTGCCGCAACGCGTCGGGGCCCAGAAAAAAACCATGTCGGTCGGTGACAGCCAGCGTGTATCCACCATCCTCCCGCCGGCGCCAGGCCAATTCCTCATCGCAGGCGCCGCCGTTGAAAATCTGCGGCAAGGGCGCCGTGCGTGCAACCGTCCCGCGCAGCGCAAGCTGAGGGATAGACACATTGTGGCGCCGGACGAAAAGCGACGACCATGCGCCGGCTGCAACAATCACCTGAGCGCAGCGCACCACACCCTCTTCAGTCACAAGTCCAGTCACACGACCGGCCGAGATATCTAAGGCGCGCACGGCGCAGTTTTCTCGCAGCAACGCACCGGCCCGTTGCGCCAGATCAGCAACCGCCGGAACGGCTTGCCACGGCTCAGCTCTCGCATCTGACGGGGTGTAAAGCGCGCGACGCCAGCGCGACGGGACCTCATCGCCAAAGAGGCTCTTGACCTCTTGGTCGGTCAGCATTCGGCTGTCGAGATCATGCGTCGCCGCGATCTTTAACCAGTCGTCAAAACCATCTTCGCCCGTGCTCTGTTTGGAGAGATAGGCGACGCCGCCCGTGCGAACGCCGCAGGCTCCGCCCGTTTCGCGATCGATGTCGTGCCAGAGCTTCAGCGCGCGCATCATGATGGGGAGCTCTGCAACATCCCGACCCTGCTGACGGATCCAGCCCCAATTCCGCGAGGATTGCTCGCCCGCAATCCTCCCCTTTTCGCACAGCAATACGCGCTGGCCTGATCGGGCCAGAAACAGCGCTGCGAAGACACCGATCACGCCGCCGCCGACCACCGCGATATCAACCGCCTCTGGCAGCGGATCCTGGAAACGGATTCCGGTCTTGATCGTGATACGTTCGGTCATGACGCGATCGTGCCTAAAGCCGTGCTTAGCGGCAAGTCATTCGCTTGCAGATGCCTAGGTCAGGCCGCGCGTTTGCCGTAATAGAGGCCGACCACATGTTCTGCCTCGGCAAAAAACAACCATCTTGAGGCCGCGACGCCACCCAGATGAACCAGAGCCGCGGGCACGATCAGCCAGATAGACCCCGGTAAAAGAAGCAGGACAGGAAGGGCAAAGCCCGCCGCCAGCGCAATCGCCCGTAGCTTTAATGCATGTTTTCGTCCGACCTCATGCACGAATTCCTTCAGCAGAAAATTAGTGCCGGTATGGGGCGGCTCAAAGGCGCGGACCGATCCTGCGTGTCCTAGCCCGGTCGCGGTTGCCAAGTCCGTCCCGCTGTTGACTAAGGCTGTATCGCCGAGCATCCACCACCCGATCTGCACTGCGGCGGCCACGAGCAGCAGAAACACCGCTAGTTCGCGATTTCCGCTCAAAAGCGCGCCACCAGCAAGCGAGAGGCTGAGAAACAGGCCTGAGGTCAAAGGCGTGTTCCATCTCGGAACGGTCTTGAGCTGCGCATAGATCATTGACGTGGTGAATACCGTGCCGAGCGCCAGTAGCGCTCCGACATATCCCAAGACAAACAAGCGCACACCAAACAGCACAAGACCCGCCGCATAGATCCCCATTACGATAAGGCAGGCCACGGCACAGACGCCTTCGCGGCTGAGCCATGAGCTCCGCCATTGCGTCAGCGCACGCCAGGCACGTTCGGGATGGCCCAGATGAAACGTCGACGCCAAAAGCCCACCTACCGAGAGCGCAAAGGCCAAGGCGAAAAAGCCAAATCCCGCCCAGCCCATCGGCGCTGGCAGACCGACACCCAGCCAGAACAAGAGGCCAAAACCCAGTCCGGACAGGGTGGTAAAGACAATCACCGATGGGGCAGGATGCATCAGACCTTCTCCAACATCTTGTCGAGCCAGCCGACAAAGCCCTTCGGCTCTTCGGCAACGGGTTGAAGATAGGGCGCAAGCGCATCGAATTCGGGCTCTTCGATCCGGTCCTTGGGGCGTGGCGGAAGATACTTGTTGACTGGTTTTGTGCCTTGTTCCGGCATCAGGTCCATGCCGCCGCGTTCCGTGACCAGCTGGCTCACCTCGCTATCCGGATCTGCGAGGTCGCCGAAATGCCGCGCACCGGCGGGACAGGTGCGAACGCAGGACGGCACCCGATCTTCTTCCGGCAGGTTCTCATTATAAATCCGGTCCACGCAGAGCGTGCACTTCTTCATCACGCCTTCGGCGGCATCCATCTCGCGCGCGCCGTAGGGACAGGCCCATGCACATAGACCGCAGCCAATACAGTGATCCTCATTAACCAGAACGATCCCATCCTCGACCCGCTTATAGCTTGCGCCGGTGGGGCATACGGTAACGCATGGTGCATCTTCGCAATGCAGGCAAGATTTCGGGAAATGGATGAGCTGCGCCGACCCCGCCTCTGGCTGAACCTCATACGAATGCACGCGGTTTAGAAATGTGCCGACGGGATCCGCACCGTAAGGGTCCTGATCGCTCAGGGGCGCACCGTAATTTTCGGTATTCCATCCCTTACAGCTAACGACGCAGGCATGACATCCCACGCAAGTGTCCAGGTCGATGACAAGCCCCAGCTTTTTCGCCGTGCTCTCGGGCAGTTCCGTCATGCGGGTAGGTCCTCACTCTGGGCTGGGTCAAGCCAGGTCACCGGCTCTTCCTTGCTGGGGTCCCATGTGGCGACAAACCAGATGAACGATCCAAGCGTGAACGCGACAAAGGCAAAGATAACGAATAAAATGCGTCGCTTCGGTGTCATTTGCCGACCTTCCAGGCGAGCACTTTTCCACCCGGCGTTACAGGAGACTTGATTGGTGGAAATGCTGGCTGCGCCTCAGACGCCGCCGCGACTTTGCGAATGCGAACGCGAAGGTCGAACCACGCCGCCTGTCCGGTTATCGGATCCGAATTGGCCCATCGCAAGCCGTCGCCTTTGGGCGGCAACAATTCGTGTATCAAGTGATTGAGCAGAAACCCTTGGGTTACCTCGGGCGCATCCTCGGACAAGGCCCATGCCCCCTTGCGCTTGCCAATGGCGTTCCAGGTCCAGACGGTATTGTCATTGAGCGCGGCCATATGCGCCACGGGCACCGTGATTGACCCATGGGGCGACGTCACCTGCGCCCAGTCGCCGTCCTGAAAACCCTCCGCCTCCCAGATCTTGGTCGGAATGTAGAGCGGGTTACGCCCGTGGATCTGACGCAGCCAGGCATTCTGAGTTCCCCAGCTATGATACATGGCCATCGGTCTTTGCGTCAGAGCATGTACTGGATACGCTTCCGTTTGTTCTTGTTGATTTTCATAGGTCGGATACCAGACCGGTAGCGGATCAAGTGTGGCCTTGATCCGGTCGCGAAGTTGATCCGGCGGCTGTCGCTCTCCGTGACCTTCAGCGGCCAATTGAAACTTGCGCATCGTCTCAACGTATAGGTCAAAGACGTAGGGTTGCGGGCTGTCATAGATACCCATGCCAACCGCCCAATCCTGATACCCCGCATTCCAGGGTTTCATAAAGGCGCAACTGTCAGGGATGTGGTTCACAAAGAACCCGCCATTGTCGATATAGCGCTGAAGCTGTTCAGTATTGGGCTCACCTCGCCCGTGAACCTCCTCATTGCCTTTGCGCCGCCATCCCGCCAACGGGCCAATTCCAGGCTTGCGTTGGTGGTTGGTGATGTAATCGGCATAGTCTTGGTACTTCGCTGTACCGTCTTCCTCGGTGAAACCCGGCAACTTCATTTTGTTGGCCAGTTGGACCAGCACCGTTTGGAACCCGCGCACCTCTCGGTCCGGTTCCACAACCGGCCATCGAATGGCATCGGCGGCCGCATCCGCTTCGCAAATGGGACGGTCCAGCAACGAGATGCAATCGTGCCGTTCCAGATAGGTCGTATCCGGAAGCACAAGATCGGCATAGGCCACCATCTCTGAACTATACGCATCCGAATAGATGATCCGCGGGATCACGTATTCCCCGCTCTCGTCGGTATCCGTCAGCATCTCCATGACGCCCTTGGTATTCATCGAAGAATTCCAGGACATGTTCGCCATGTATAGGAACAGCGTATCTATTTTGTAGGGGTCCCCGGCATGGGCGTTGGAAATCACCATGTGCATCAAGCCGTGAGAACTCATCGGGTTTTCCCAGGTGAAGGCTTTGTCGATGCGCGCAGCTGAGCCGTCTTCCCTTAGTGCGAGATCCTCAGGCCCCTGCACGAAGCCC
>JBCCNY010000202.1:0-6231 GCA_039025595.1 Pseudomonadota bacterium
CGACCCGCATCCGTCCGGACAAGGTCTCCGCGAGCGATCTTGGACGCTGGGCGCGGCCCATCCACGGTCTCAACCATGACATTTGCGGTCAGCGCTGGCATCGGTCCCACCGGTTGCGGGGCATCGGCGAGCGCCGCGAAGACAACGCTTGTCCCGAAAACCGCATCTCGCCGCCCCTCGAAAAGACTTTCCAGCGACTGGGCCGGAAGCGGCAGCGGATGTTCCAGCGTGACGGTCTGCGCAAGATCGGTCTCGGGTCTCTCCAGCGTCAGGCCCGCCCATCCCGACGCGCAATCCCAGCTATAGGTCAGACGAAGCGTGTCGAGACGTCCGTCCGCCCTAAAGGGCACAGTCGCGTGGCGAATATCGGCACCTCGCGCATCCACCAAGACGATGCCCCCAAGCGGAAGCGCCTTCAGGCAAAAGTTGCCGGGTACAAGTCCGGTCCTGGAAAAGGACACAAGCGTTTGCGGTCTCGCGGTGTCGGACAAACGTGCCTCTAACATCAAGGCTCCGCGCAGGATCAAACCGCCCTGCTGCGCCATGATGCATGCACTGGGTCGAAACCAAGCCGTCCGAGCGTCGCGCAATCCGATCCAAGACACTCTCAGGCGACCCATTGCTGAGACAGGACGCGCGCCTCGTAGGGTTTGAGCATCTGACGCGCCGCCGCGCTGTAACCATCGAAGGACTTGGGGTCGAGTTCCGGAAACAGCGCGTAAATCTCGGTCACCATATCGGCCTCAAAGCTATCCAGCATCTGCGGTCCTGGAAGAAAACTCTCTGTCGGTAAGCCCTCAGACATAATGACCTGATGTCGATCAAAGAGCAGATGCACATATTCGACCTCTGCCAACTCCTCGCGACAAACGCTGTGCCCATTGACCAGATCACGCGCGGCCACCAGCACCTCCTGATCGCCAAAGAGAAGCTCCGCCAGAGCATCTCGGATGAGCACCCGGTGCAACGGCGACAGTGACAGAGCATGATGTGCCCCGAACGTGCCCGCCGCAATTCGAACGGGAGCAAAGTCTCCTGTTCCGGGGACCGTGCGACGCCCGATCCAACGCAACGGTTGCATGCCATCGTCGCGCGTCAGGATCAGATCACCGGGGCGCAACGTCTCTACAAGCCTGTCACCCCGTTCGGTCAGAATATGGGTGCCGGCCACAAAGCACGGTATGCTGTTGAGCGTAACAAAACCTACATCGCTTTCGCCAGTCGTGCTGCTGACCTCGTAGGTGAAACTGACATCCTCGACATCGCCGTCGCCGAGAACGGTGATTGTCCCGTCCCCGTTCACAAAGATGCGCTGCCCACTGGGCAGCAACACTTCGCTATTGGCCACGACATTCGTCCCGTTGATCTGGCTGATGCTGAGAGTGCCACCAGTGGTGTTGACATCATTGCTCAATAGATCAATCGTGCGCGACCCGGTCGGGAAGAGGGTGCTGGAGTCGTCGGTTGCAACGAGCGTGGTCTGCACGGAGTTTGCAGCAATCAGCAGGGTGGAATCGAAATTGCCGTCAGCCACATCGGCAATACCGATCCGGATAAAGTTAGTTCCGGTGCTGCTCACAGGAATGGTTAAAGTGAGGGTGGCGGTAAACCCGTCCATCTCCGTATTAAATTGATCAGACGTGTTATCGATGAAAAGGTTCGGACTGGACCCCGGATCGAGGTTTCCTGGATCAATGTCTCCGTCACCTACGGAGAGATCCACAAACGAGCCGTTGATCCAAACACCTACAAAATCCTGGAATTGAGAATTTGCGAATTCGGGAAATTCCTCAGACGCGAAAACGAAATTCATCGTCATCACATCGGCATCGGTCTCAAATTCAACATCGAGGTAAGACGCATCAAACGTTGAGGTACCGGCCTCGGCGTTGAAATCAGGGACGTTGTTTGGCCCCGAAGACGCTGTCGTTGTTCCACCCGATTGATTGGATTCGCTTGAATTGTTGTTTGTGAAGCCTCGCAAGTCACCGGTGGAAAACATCACGCCAGTGTCGCCTGGGGTGACCTCGGGCGCGATACTGTCGCCGTCTGTGTAAATGCCGGACGAGTCTTGATCCCCGGTATAGGAGGCGTTCGTCACCGTGACGCCGTCCCCAAAAATCAGCTCTGCCATGTCTTGCGCGGACGCAAAACGGTTTATCGGAAGCTCGACGCCTGCGACCATAAATCTGCACCACCTCGTATCCGAAGTCAGTGCAGCCGGATCAGCAAAGCTCAGACGAAAAGACGCAGTGACGCATCCTCGGGTCGTCTGACCGTCTGTTTATGAACCTGCTCTTGCCCTGCCTCGGGTTTTATTTTTTTCAGTGATTAACACAAGTATTTCCTTTTGTTAAGAATTTTGGCGAGGTAGCTGCCTTTGTCGATTTGCCTCTGCAGTGCGCCCGGTTTAAGACGCTCGTCAACTCTGTCCCTTTCGCCGACGAACAATGTCCACTGATCCTGTAGAACTCACGCAAGAGCTTGTCCGATGCCCGTCTGTGACCCCAGAGGAAGGCGGCGCGATCGAACTTCTGATGAAGTGGCTTGATAAGGCGGGCTTTGACTGCACGCGTGTCGATCGTGGCGGGATTGCCAATCTCTTTGCCAGGTGGGGCGATAAGGGCGCCGCGCGCTCCTTCGGGTTCAACGGTCACACCGATGTTGTGCCCACAGGCGATGAGGCGTCTTGGTCCCTGCCCCCGTTTTCCGGCGAGATCCGGGACGGGATGCTTTGGGGTCGCGGTGCGGCGGATATGAAATCAGGTGTTGCGGCTTTTGCGGCAGCGGCGATTGACTTCGTGCGCGACACGCCGCCCGATGGCGCTGTGATCCTGGCCATTACAGGCGACGAAGAGGGCACGGCTCATGATGGAACGCGTGCTTTGCTGGATTGGATGGCCGCGACCGGTGAGCGTATGGAGGTCTGTCTTGTTGGTGAACCGACCTGCCCCGCCGTTATGGGAGAGATGATCAAGATCGGGCGGCGCGGCTCTCTATCGGCCTGGATTACGCTAGGCGGACATCAAGGCCATGTCGCCTATCCGCATCGCGCGAATAATCCCGTTCCTGCCATAGCCGCGCTTGCAGACAGACTGTCGCAACACACTTTGGACACAGGCAGCGATCATTTCGATGCCTCGACGCTTGCTGTGGTGAGTATCGAGACGGGCAATCCCACCACAAATGTCATTCCTGCCAAATGCCAGGCGACGGTGAATATCCGGTTCAACGAGATCCATAGCGGTGCGTCGCTCTCCGACTGGTTGCGTGACGAAGTCGCCGCAGTTGCGAAAGCGCATAATCTGACATCGCAGATTGATATCAAAATCTCGGGCGAGAGTTTCCTGACGCCACCTGGCGCGTTGTCGCGTCTTGTGGCCCACGCAGTCGAGATAGAGACCGGGGTCGCGCCGATCCTGTCCACATCAGGCGGCACGTCTGATGCGCGGTTCGTCAAGGATCACTGCCCGGTTGTGGAATTTGGCCTTGTGGGTCAGACCATGCATCAGGTCGACGAACATGTCTCGACGGCACAAATCGAGCAACTGAAAGCGATCTATTCCAGGATCCTGCGCGACTATTTCGCATGAGGCGACAGCTTGTCGTTATGCTGAAGGAAACCCGTGCGGGACGAGTGAAGACCCGCCTCGGTCGAGACATTGGGATGACGGATGCTGCCTGGTGGTTTCGGCATCAGACATCTCGGCTTCTGCGGCGGGTGCAGGATCCCCGCTGGCAGGTCGTCCTTGCCGTTGCACCTGACACGGCCGCGCAAAGCCGGTGCTGGCCACAGGAATTGGCGCGCTTCCCACAAGGCCGTGGGGATCTTGGGCAACGCATGGCGCGGATCATGCGCGGTTTGCCTCCCGGTCCGGTTTGCATCATCGGGGGCGACATCCCCGGCATTACACGTGCACACCTTGCGCGGGCCTTTAGCGCGCTTGGACGCCATGATGCTGTGTTCGGTCCGGCACCTGATGGCGGTTTTTGGCTTGTGGGGCTGAAACGTGTGGCGCACCCGCCAGCAGGGCTTTTCAGGAATGTGCGCTGGTCGAGCCCACACGCGCTGGCCGATAGCCGCGCCAGTTTGGGAGTTGCGCGCATCGCTTTGATCGACACGCTTCAGGATGTTGATACGGTCGACGACCTGCGTCAGCTTACCGGCCGCTGAGGCCCATTTCGCCGATGGTGCGTCATGACGCGTCGTGCTACCTGCTGGCCCATGAATGACATTCCCTCCAAACGCCAAATCCTCGAATGGATTGAAGAGCACCCAACCCAAAGCTCGAAGCGAGAGATCGCAAAAGCCTTTGGTATTAAAGGTGCGGCGCGGATCGACCTGAAACGGGTTCTCAAAGAGTTGGAGGCCGAGGGGCACCTCGAAAAGCGCAAGAAAACCTATCGCGATCCCGATAAATTACCGCCTGTTTCGGTGCTTCAGGTCTTTGGCCTGACGCCGGACGGCGAGGTGCTGGCCCGGCCTCTTGAATGGCAGGGCGACGGGGTGGAACCGGTTGTTTTGATGATGCCCCGCGCCTCCGATCCCGCGCTTGGCGAAGGTGACCGGATCCTCGCGCGCCTGCAAGAGGTGAAGGGCGAGACCCATCACTATGAGGCGCGGTTGATCCGGCGCATCGGGACCAATCCGCGTAAGATCCTGGCGGTGTTTTCGAAACGATCCGAAGGCGGGCGCCTCGTGCCGATCGACAAGGGCAGTGATCAGGAATGGGTGGTGCCCGCCGAAGCGACCGGCGGTGCCCAAGAAGGCGAGCTGGTCGAGGCCGAACAAACCGGACCTAAGGATCGCATGGGCCTGCCCCGCGCCCGCGTGATCGACCGGCTGGGTGATCCCACCGCGCCCAAGGCCGTCTCGCTGATTGCCATCCATCAGCATGGCATCCCCGATGATTTTCCCGACGAGGTCATAGCCGAAACCGATCGTATGAAACCGGCAGGTCTGTCAGGACGCGAGGATCTGCGCGATCTGCCGCTCATCACGATCGACCCGCCCGATGCCCGCGATCACGATGATGCGGTCTGGGCCGAGCTCGATCCTGATCCGAAGAATGCCGGCGGCTTCATCCTTTGGGTCGCGATTGCCGATGTGGCCCATTACGTACAATCCGGCTCGGCCCTGGATGCAGAGGCGCGCAAGCGCGGCAATTCCAGCTACTTTCCGGACCGGGTTGTGCCGATGCTGCCCGACCGGCTGTCGGGGGACCTCTGTTCCCTGCACGAAGGCGTCCCGCGGCCCTGTCTCGCCGTGCGCATGCGCATCTCTGAGAATGGCGACAAGATCGGCCACGACTTTATCCGCGGGCTTATGCGGTCCCATGCGTCACTGAGCTATGCGCAAGTGGAGGCGGCCTATGATGGCGATCCCGATGCGACCTGCAAACCGCTCATGGAGAGTGTGATCGCACCGCTTTACGGGGCATATGCCGCGCTGACGCGTGCCCGGGACAGGCGCCAGCCTCTCGCGCTCGATCTGCCCGAGCGCAAGGTCGTGCTGAGCGAGGCGGGCAAAGTCGTCTCGGTCAATTTCGCCGAGCGGCTTGATGCGCATAAGCTGATCGAAGAGTTCATGGTGCTGGCCAATGTCGCGGCCGCAGAGACCCTGGTCGCCCGCGCCTCGCCGCTGCTCTTTCGCGTGCACGAAGAACCAAGCCCCGAAAAGCTCGATACTCTGCGCGACGTCGCTGAGGCTGCCGGGCTGTCCCTCGCCAAAGGGCAGGTTCTAAAGACCGCGCATCTCAACCAGCTTCTCGAGGCCGCCGCCAGCAGCGACCATGCGGAAGTCATCAACCTTTCTACCCTGCGCGCGATGACGCAGGCCTATTACGCGCCGCAGAATTTCGGGCATTTTGGTCTCGCCCTCCAGGCCTACGCGCATTTCACCTCGCCCATTCGGCGCTATGCCGACCTGATCGTGCACCGTGCCCTGATCACCGCGCATGGCTGGGGGGAGGACGGACTAAGCCGCGCCGATACCGAACGGCTCAACGGCACAGCCGAACATATCTCTGACACCGAACGCCGGTCGATGATGGCCGAACGAGACACCAACGACCGCTACCTCGCCGCGTTCTTATCGGAACGGCTGGGTGAGGAGTTCAAGGGCAAGATCAGCGGTGTGGCCAAATTCGGGGTGTTCGTCCGGCTCGACGACACCGGGGCGGATGGCCTGGTGCCCATGCGCGCGCTTGGGGCGGAGTATTTCCACTTTGA
>JBCCNY010000203.1:0-6209 GCA_039025595.1 Pseudomonadota bacterium
ATGGTCCCGAGGAACCCAGCCGCGGGGGACGCGGTGTCAGCTTAACGTTCCGGAGGAAAGTTCATGGCTGATAATAGCGACCTGTCCTTCACAGGTCTAACCGACGAGCAAGCCCAGGAGCTGCATTCCGTATATCTAAGCGGCATGTGGCTGTTCGCTGCTGTTGCGCTGGTTGCGCATATTGCAACGTACATCTGGGCTCCTTGGTTCGGCGGTTGAGGAGACAAAAATGCAGAAGTTCTACAAGATCTGGCTCGTTTTCGATCCTCGCCGCGTGTTCGTCGCTCAGGGGGCATTTCTGTTCCTGTTGGCCGCGATGATCCACCTGGTGGTTCTGTCGAATGGTCTCAACTGGTTCGAGAATGCCGCCGCTTCGCGCTCGGCGACCGAGTGAAACGGGCAAGGCTCGTTTAAGCAAACGTTGCGGGCGGCGTGCCCGTCGCCCGCAACAAACCTTGATAACAGACGGTCTTCTGACGGGGCGGACCGGCGTTTCGGAGAGACAGCATGGCGTTGCTCAGCTTTGAAAGAAAGTATCGCGTCCGCGGAGGGACCCTGGTGGGCGGCGACTTATTCGACTTTTGGTTCGGGCCCTACTACGTGGGCTTTTTCGGGGTCACGACGGTGTTTTTCGCCCTGCTCGGTACGGTGCTCATTCTCTATGGCGCCTCGATCGGGGACACCTGGAATCCATGGCTTATATCCATAGAGCCACCAGAGTTATCGGTGGGTCTGGGCGCAGCCCCTTTGAATGAAGGTGGTCTGTGGCAGATTATCACGATCTGTGCGCATGGTGCGTTCATCAGTTGGATGCTGCGCGAGGTGGAGATTTGCCGCAAACTCGGCATGGGCTATCACGTGCCTTTCGCCTTCGGTGTGGCCATCTTTGCCTATACCACTCTTGTGGTGATCCGGCCCATCCTGATGGGCGCCTGGGGCCATGGCTTTCCCTACGGCATTTGGAGCCATCTCGATTGGGTAAACAACGTGGGATATGCCTATGGTAACTTCCACTACAACCCGGCGCATATGATCGCCATCACCTTCTTTTTCACCACAACGCTGGCACTGGCGTTGCATGGCTCGCTGATCCTGTCCGCGGCCAATCCCGAGAAGGGTGAGGAAATGCGCACCGCCGAGCACGAGGACACGTTCTTTCGTGATTTCATCGGCTATTCCATCGGGCCGCTCGGCATCCACCGGTTGGGGCTGCTTCTAGCGCTCAACGCGGGGTTCTGGTCGGCGGTCTGTATCGTGATTTCCGGAACCGTCTGGTTCGATGTCTGGGCCGACTGGTGGTACTGGTACGTCGATCTGCCGATCTGGATTGACATCGAAGGAGGCGTCAATGGCTGAGTATCAAAACATCTTCACTCAGGTCCAGGTGCAGGGGCCGCCCGAAATGGGCATGGTCGAGGAGGCAGATCTGCGTGACCGCACCGAGCGGGCGAGCTTTTCAACGCTCTTCGGCTGGTTCGGAAATGCCCAGCTTGGCCCGATCTATCTGGGCGGCTGGGGAATCATCTCGCTGATATCGGGCACAATCTGGTTCACTATGGTAGGTGCGCATTACTGGATGCAGGCGGGGTACAGCCCGGCGGTGTTCCTGCGAGATCTTTTCTACTTCTCACTGGATCCGCCATCGCCGGAATATGGATTGGGTATCCCACCCATGGCCGAAGGCGGCTATTTCCTGATCGCCAGTTTCTTTCTGCTGGTATCGGTCATGACCTGGTGGGGGCGCTCATGGATCCTCGCGCGTCAGATGAAGATGGGCAAACATGTCTTCTGGGCCTTTGGGGCCGCGATCTGGCTCTTCCTCGTGCTGGGACTGTTCCGGCCGATCCTGATGGGAAGCTGGTCAGAGGCCGTGCCCTATGGAATCTTCAGCCACCTGGATTGGACGCTGAACTTCTCTGTGGCATGGGGTAATCTGTTCTATAATCCCTTCCACGCGCTCTCGATTGCGTTCCTTTACGGCTCGACGCTGCTTTTTGCGATGCATGGCGCCACGATCCTGGCGGTCAGCCGTTTTGGCGGGGACCGGGAGTTGGAGCAAATCGCCGACCGGGGCACCGCCACGGAACGCGCCGCGCTCTTCTGGCGCTGGACCATGGGGTTCAATGCGACGATGGAAGGCATTCATCGCTGGGCGTGGTGGTTCGCTGTCCTGACCGTGATCACGGGCGGTATCGGGATCCTGCTGTCGGGCACGGTCGTGGATGACTGGTACTACTGGGCGCAGCTCCACCGCTTCGCACCGCTTGATTGAGGAGGGATCGATATGTCTGAACTCGACAAGGACATGCTGAACGAGAACGATCCGACCTACCGGATGTTCACCGACACCATGGTTCGGATGATGATCGGGGCAGGGGCAGCGGCGGCACTGTTCTTCGGAACGTTGATCCTGCTGTGGTTCATCTACTTCATCGGCACCTTCCTGCCAGAGGAAAGCAAGCTGGCGGATGATCCAACGCCCGACAGCTTCCCCTGGTTAGTAGAAGAGTAGCGCCCACCCGCAGAAAGTACCTGCAACGCCATGCAGATCGGGGCGGCCTCGTGCCGCCCCTTTGCGTTGGTTGAGATGCAGGACGTATGCACCTCTTTGCTGACGCGTTGCACTCTCATTTTCCACGCCCGAAGCACAGGCGGGCGAGCGCTGAAGACGAGCTATATGGCGGCGGTCGAGCGCCGCCGTGGCGGCGACAGGCAAAGGATCTTGATCGCCAAAAAACAAACGACTGCATTTTGGGTCATCCTGCAATGCTGCGGAAGTCGGGTATGAGCCCAAAGTCGTCATTGAGGGTATTCATTTGAACTAAAGGGATACAAAGACCCCCAAACAGAGTGCTTTCCCGGCTCCCAGTCTTCCATATTCTTACCCAAATGTTGATCAAACTCATACGCCTTTGAAATGTCTCTTATTTCCTGAACGTCTTCGATTTCAATCTCTGTGTAACCTGCTTCGGACAATTCCAAGGTTGCATTGAATAAGAATTCGCTCTGATCATTTGCGCGTCCCCCAATCCAGCCTGAAGCACCACCTTGGCTATCGTTAAACAATTCAAGGAGGTCTCTGCCTTTTGCAAATGTGGCCAACCCAACAAAGAGCTTTGTAGTATTTCGCACTCGCATCCATCCAAATTGCTTCGCTCTGAACACTAGCCAAAAAAAGTGCGCGATGGCAGCGTTGTCCCGCAGAGCGGTCGCTTGGGGCTTTCGTTGTGATCGTGTCCAGCCCTGCGGGATTCGCAACGAGGTGGATCGATTCAACGAAGCGCGAAAGCGGTGATCTATATCAAATGCCCAAGGGCACGCCGCCCGCCACAGCGAGCGTTGTGCCGGTAATATAGCTGCCTTCGGGGCCTGCCAGAAAGGCCACGAGGTTGGCTACTTCCTCTGGCTGCCCGGCGCGGCGTAAGGCGACATCGGCGTAGCGGCGGGCACGGGTGTCTTCGACGGTCCTACCGGTCTCGCCTGCGATGCGTGTATTGGCGGCCTCGTGCATGTCGGTGGCGATGAAGCCCGGGCAGACGAGGTTGCACAGGATTCCCTCCGGCCCGAATTCGGCGGCCACGGTTTTGGTCAGACCCACCATCCCATGCTTCATCGTGGTGTAGGCGCCGAAGCCTGCATGGGCGCCGAGGCTGCCCGTGGAGCCGATATTGATGATCCGCCCGCCGCTTTGCGATTGCATGATCGGGATCGCGGCTTGCGTCATCATCACCGGACCCAGCATGTTGACGGCGAAGCTGCCGCGCCATTGATCCGCAGTGGTGTTCAGAAACGGACCCACGCCGGTGATGCTGCCTGCGTTATTGACAAGGATATCCAGACGTCCAAGCTCGGTCTGAATGGTCTCAAAGGCCTGTGCTATGCTGACTTCAGACGTCACATCGAGGGAAAGCGCCTTTGCAGATCCACCCTCATCTTGGATGTTCTGCACCAGACCAGACAACAGATCGGATCGCGGCACCGCGCCCTCTTTGCCGTCCAGATCGCCCGACATGTCAGTGGCAACGACGGTCGCGCCTTCTTTTGCCAGACGCATCGCAATCGCGCGACCGATCCCGTTCGGCGCGGCGGTGCCGGTGACCAGCGCCACTTGACCCGTCAAATGCCCCATAGACGTGGCTCGGACCTTCGCGTCAGGCGACCGCGTGGGCGAGAGCGCATTGCTTCCAGAGCTGCTTTAGCGCGCTCACCAGCTTGTCGATATCTGCCTCGCTGTGGAGAGGGCCAGGGGTGAAGCGCAGCCGTTCGGTCCCTTTGGGAACCGTTGGATAGTTGATGGGCTGCACATAGATGCCGAAATCCTGCATCAGGATATCCGAGATCTGGCGACACTTTACCGGGTCCTTGATCATCACGGGGATGATGTGGCTGGGATTGTCCAGATGCGGGATTCCCACCTTGTCCAACGCGGCCCGCAGGCGCGCCACGCGCTGGCGTTGCACCTGGCGCTCCGTTTGGGAGACTTTGAGATGCGCCACCGAGGCACAGGCTGCCGCCGCCACGGCTGGGGGCAGGGCGGTTGTGAATATGAATCCACTGGCAAAGGAACGCACGAAATCACACAAAGCGGCCGAGCCTGTGATATAGCCGCCGACGCAGCCATAAGCCTTGCCCAGCGTGCCTTCGATCAGGGTGATCCGATCGGCCAGCCCTTCTCGTTCGGAAACGCCGCCACCGCGAGGCCCGTAGAGACCAACGGCATGCACCTCATCGAGATAGGTCATCGCGCCGTGTTTTTCGGCCACTTCGACGATCTCAGCCATCGGGCAGATGTCACCGTCCATCGAATAGACGCTCTCAAAGGCCACGATCTTGGGCGCGTTGGCGGGCAGGGCGGCCAGTTGCCGATCCAGATCCTCGGGATCGTTGTGGCGCCAGATCCGCTTTTGCGCGCGGCTGTGGCGAATGCCTTCGATCATCGAGGCGTGGTTGAGCTCATCCGACAGGATCACGCAATCGGGCAACCGAGCACCCAGAGTGCTGAGCGCGGCCCAGTTCGAGACGTAACCGGATGTAAAGAGCAGCGCGGCTTCTTTGCCGTGAAGATCGGCCAGTTCGCGCTCCAGACGGACATGGTGGTGATTGGTGCCCGAGATGTTGCGCGTCCCGCCGGCGCCGGTGCCGCATTCATCCACCGTGGCCTTCATGACCTCGCGGATCGCCGGGTTTTGACCCATCCCGAGATAGTCGTTGGAACACCAGACGGTCACCTCATCAGGGCTGGCATCATCGTGACACTTCGCCTTCGGGAAATCGCCGCACCGGCGCTCTAGCTCCGCGAAGATGCGATAGTTGCCTTCCTCGCGCAATGTGTTGAGCTGTGATTTGAACATGGCATCAAAGTCCATTTGTTCCCTCCCGTGTTGCCTGATGTGGTGTAGGTGTTTGTTTGGGCGCAGGCAGCATCCAGCGCCAGAGCTTGGCATCTGGCAGCGGTACCACCATCAACCAATGTTCTAAAAGTGCGAGCGCCGTCAGCACGGCGAGCAGGGCAAAGCCAACCGCATCGCCCGAACCAGCGGCATGAATCATCCGCTCCAACCAGCAAGCCGTCGCAAAAGTAAGTGTTGTGATCGACAACGGAAAGAGCCAGTTGAATTGCGAGACGCGAAAATGACTGGGCAGATGGCGGAGCGCCTCAGGGATAAACTCCAGATTAAACCGCGGCACGCCGAAATAGAGGTTCAGCTTGGCCGATATGCGGGCAAAGTAGAGCACTGTGAATGTCCATAGCCCGACGGTGTTTTCCGCGCCCATCCCCCATAGCCATAGAAGCGCAAGTGTCATGGTCAACAGGATTTCATGATAGGCCACGGTCCCCCACGCGCGTACGAAACGCTCCAGCTCGCCCGTGTGACGTGGGCAGTTATGCGGATTGGGACCTGTGATGGCGCCAGTCAGAAAGGATAGCTCCACCCAGCCCCAGACGGCGATGGCAGACAGAAATGCAACATAGACGGCGATCGGGTCTGTCGCGGACAGGCTGCTGACATATGCCCATAGACCGCAACCCAGAAGCGGCAGGCCCATCAATGTGCAGACTAATCGGCCGCGCGCGCCGCCTCGGTCAGCATAGCGCACGGCCGCAAGGATCGCCCCCGTGGAGAACCACCAGAGGAAGGCCGCGAAGATTGCGGCAATCCAGGGGTTTGCGATCCAATCAAGTCCCATCAGTAGCAGGGCTCCAACCG
>JBCCNY010000204.1:0-6140 GCA_039025595.1 Pseudomonadota bacterium
GGCGCGGCCAGGACGCTGGATGTAAACCATTCCACGGTTTACCGACGTATCGAAGGGGTGGAGAAACGGCTGGGCGTCCGGCTCTTTGAGCGATACAGCCATGGCTATGTGATGACCCCGGCGGGTGAGCTGTTCTATTCGCGCGCGATCCTGCTCTGCAAGGGGCTCAATCAAATTGAAATTGAGCTCAGCGGCAAGGATCAGCGCCTCGAAGGACAGCTGACAGTGACAACGACGGACAGCTTACTTCATCGCCTCACGCCTGTGTTCTCCGAGTTTCAAACGGCGCATCCGAATGTTGATCTGCGTCTCCTTTCGGATGCCCGATCTCTAGACCTTGCAAGGCGCGATGCCGACGTCGCGCTGCGCCCCACGCTCAACCCGCCACAGCACTGGATCGGGCGTAAAGTCTCTAAAATCCAATGCGCCACTTATGCCAGTTTGCAGTTTTGGGATCGGGCAAAGCATCTTCCACAAGAGGAGATCCGTTGGATCATGTTGGAAGATGATCTGGACCAATCCCCAATGAGTAAAATCACTGTCATGAGAAAGCACAAAGACGCGCGCGTCACCGTAGTGAGCACGGTTATGGGTGTCCTCGATGCCGTTAAATCTGGACTCGGAGTAGCTGTGCTTCCTAGCTATCTGGGCGAGCCATACGCTGACCTCGTACGTTTGGACGAACCTGACAAAACCGTGATCTGGGATCTATGGCTTTTAGCTCATCCCGATATGCGGCGCAGTGCGAGAGTGCATGCGTTTTTTGAGTTCGCCGCGGCACAAGTGCCGGATGAACTTTTCGGCATCTCCTGAAATCGCAAAATTCTTCAGGCCAGTGCGGAACAAATGAACCAATCTGTGCTTTCGCGCAGTACTTGCTTGCAGAGACTGTCAATCTTCGCGCGGGAAAAGCGTATCATGCGCTTAGTTCGTGCAGAAAGGTAGATGTACTGGCTCCAGCAAATCCGGAAGGCGTGGCAACGAAAAAACGGGTCAGGCTTCTAGATATTTCAATCGCCCACAAATG
The DNA here is from genome assembly GCA_039025595.1 of Pseudomonadota bacterium. Taxonomy (GTDB): domain Bacteria; phylum Pseudomonadota; class Alphaproteobacteria; order Rhodobacterales; family Rhodobacteraceae; genus Roseovarius. The sequence goes on from JBCCNY010000204.1 coordinate 1,028, forward strand.
GGTATCCGCGCACCCAGACCGCTCGCAGCCATACGCATTCGGCACGCCAGATTGGTCTAAGATGGCTTTCCGACCTTTGGCGTCGCATGTGGCGCTGCCAATCAGTATGACCTTGGGGCTTAGAGCAGTCATTCGCCAGACGGTCGCACTCATCCACTGTCGGAAGGTCTTTTCTGAGGACATAATATCTCTGAAAGTGCTGATGCGTTTAGCTGATTATTGCGTTTGGCTGATATCTACGGAAGCTCCAATGGATAGGTCTGAAAAACAACAACAATACGGTTCCACACGCCGATCTCACATGTCAATACCTGATCGGTTCCAATGGCCTAAGCGCGAAACAACGGAAGTATTTAGTGTGTCGCTTTGGAAACCAGCTTGTTTGCCGCTGTGCGTCCTCCTGAAGAAAATGGAGCGTACTCACTTGCAGAAAACCTGCCGCGGTCGTCGGGATTATCGGCTGTCAACCTGCGCCAACAGAAGCCGTCCCGAAAGTGGCTGGGCTAAACATTCCCAAACCGCGGCCACCTCTGCACGGGTTCGCGTACTATCCCAGCCGAGTTCCATTGCCATGATCTCCGCAGTTCGGTTCAGGGCGGCATCGCTCGGTGGCGCCGTCGCGCATAGAACGGTTCGGCGAAACACGACATCGGTGAGGGTTGTCGCCATCTCGTTTCGCACAGCCTGAATGATTTCGGCTTCCAGTACATGGGTGCCGTGGAGAAACTCTGCGCCGTCAGAGCCCGCTTTGATCAGATCAATGACTTCTGTATAGGCAGTTCCGTGACTGGTCACGAGCGCTTCGAGGGCATGGTGCGACAGGTGTGACGGAACGCGTTGGACTGCTTCTTTCAGGAGGGTGTCGAAGGTGTCGAAATCACCGCCATAAAGAGCGCTCCGCTCAAGCACAGAATCTGTTGCCCGCCCTTGCAGGCGTTTCTGAACCAGATCGACGATTTCAATGGCGTCGGGTACAGCGCTCGTCATGCGGACGCCGATGACCGTGGTCAGACCGTCGACACCCTGTGTGTCGGCATGATCGATGAACCGCGAGCGATGAGCAAATTGCAGAGTGCTTCCGTTGCCTCCATCATGGGCGAAGGGGACGAGACCGGCATGTGTCCGGCTGACATCCTCAACTTTTAAGGAGAGGCTGGGATATGCCTCATTGACTTCATCCAACCAACCTTTGAGTTCTTCTTCGGTTACGGTGTAGTCATCCGGCGGACCGTTATAGACTTTGTGCCATACACCGATAAGCGTTGCGCCACGCCATGGGACCAGAAAGAGATGCCGCGCGCCCCGAGAGGCGAGTGCGTCGCCATCTCGACTTCTGCCAGGCACAGTCACGGCCTGACGCTCTCCGACCAACGGGCGATTTACCATAAACCAAGCATCTCGGGAGTAAGTACCAGGTGGGTCCAGATCGATGTCGAGCGTGTCTTTGAGCAAGGCCTCGGCATAGGGGCCTGCGGCGTTAACAACCCACCGCGTTCGTATATCCCATTTCTGTCCTGTGATTTGGTCGACGGCACCCACACCAGTGACGGCGTTGCCGTCGCGATGGAGTTCCATAGCCGACATATGGTTGACGATCACGGCCCCGAGCGCTGCGGCGCTGCGCACAAACGCTAGAACCAGTCTTGGCGGATTGATGAACTGACCGTCATGAAAGATACCTGCGCCGGTCAGCGCTTCCGTGGCAAGTTCTGGATGTAGGTCCTTGAATTCACGGGCCGATAGAAAAGAACCGGGTGGTATTTTGCGAGCCGGATCTGAAATTCCCCGATTACGATCCGGGGTCAGCGCGTCGTAGAGCGCGAAGGCAGTACGCAGTGCGAATTTGCTTTTGAGTCCGAGGCGACCATAGGTCGGAACAAGGATAGGAAGCGGGCGCACGAGGTGGGGGGCAATTTTTAGATAGGCACGGCGCGCGCGCGCTGAACCACGCAGGCGCGCCACGTCGGCATGCTGAAGATAGCGCATACCGCCATGAACAACTTTGAAAGAGTTGGCCGAGGTCGCGCCGCAGAAATCTCCGCGCTCGAGCAGCGCAACCTTTAGGCCACGCTGTGCGGCATCAAGCGCACAGGCTGCCCCATGCATACCGCCACCGATCACTACGAGATCAAATAGCTCTTGCGAGAGCGCCTCAGGCCTTCGTTTCATTCACTTGGCTCTGTTGGACGGTGCGACAGTTGCAATCGCCGCCAACTTCTTTGTCAGAATTTTGACGTCTTTTCCGTAGAGAATAAACGATATTCGAAGCATGGTCTCGATAAGAAACATTGCCGCAACGCCTACATAGTTTAATGGGTTGCGCCAAAACACATAAAGCCTCAGCGGCAGAACCTTGACCTCGTCAAAGCCGGTCAGCGTTAGGATTTGCGTGAGGCTATATTCCGCAAACAAATTGAAATGATCGATATTATGAGCGAGATTTTCGCCTGCAACCAGAGGATTGGCGCCGTTCAGCCCGTAAACCATTATCTGACCTTCCGGGGCAAGGCGTTGTCGACATAGTCTCAGGAAATCGATCATTTCGTCCAGTGTCAGGTGGTTGAGTTCCTGCTCGGGCACAATCAAGTCGAAGGGCGGATGCCCTTCCTCAAGAAATTCAAAAGGGTCTGCGATCTGGCAATCAAGACCGCGTCGCAACGCGTATTCCAGTTTCTCCGGATCGGAATCGATCCCAAGCACATTGGTATATCCCAGATCCCTTAGCACGCTGAGCAGATAGCCGGGCCCACAAGACACTACGAGGATACGTGCGCTGCGATCGGAGGGCAGATAGGGCACATAATTATGCGAATAGTAAGCAGCAAACTTCGAATAGCCCGATTCCACATCCTCTGGGCCTTGCCAAAACGAGGAAAAAGGCTCCAGGCGTGCCGCAAAGACGCGGCTGTTCACTTGCAGCGAGTCCTCATGACGCTCCAGCTGGCCCGCCGGTGTCTTCGGAGTTTTCGACCTGGTCATTTGTCTTCTGATCGGCCTCTCGGTAAACCGTTGATACTCATGTAATGAACGTCTCAGCCTTTTGTGCCGCGTTTTGTGTCAGAATTTCTTCGAAAAGACGTTCATATCGGACAGCTGTGTGCGCCACGCTATAGGACTTTGCCAATTTTTGATTATAGGCGCCCATTTTGGCTCTGAGCTGAGGGTTTTCGACAAGCCGGGAGAGCGCTGCAACCAAACCGTCAATGTCCTCGGGCGGGAGCAGGTAACCAGTCTTGCCTTGGGTTAAGTAGTCCTCTTGTCCTCCGGGTTGGCTCGCGATGACGGGAAGACCAGCATGCATGGCTTCCACATAAACCAACCCGAACGCCTCATGCAGGGAGGTGAGTGCAAAGACGTTTGCATTGGTCAACATCTGTGTCCTGATCGTGTCTGGCACGAAGCCCGTGAAATGGACGCGCGCATCGATACCCTTCCTGCGCGCCAAGTCCTCGAGGCTATGGTGCTGTGGCCCATCTCCGATAATGACCAAGTGCACGTTCTGGTTGGATAACTTCGAGAGCGCCTGTATCAAAACGTGCAAGTTCTTGCGTTTGACCAGACGGCCGACACTTACAATGTATATCCCATTCTTATCCCACCCTAGGACATCCCGCCCGACGGGTGTGGCGACGGGTTCATCGACGCCCAGCGGGATCACGTCGATCGGTTCATTGTAATCATAAAGCAATTGCGCCCTGTTTGAGACGTCGCTGGACACAGCGACCGTGCGGTCCGCTGCGCGCAGTACGCCCTTTACAAAGTGACCCAGCACAGGATTGCGGTTGGGCGCATACCACTTGGACGGGTCGTAGATGTCTCCGCCGGCGAGTGTCAGAACCTGCGGCACGTCAAACTGACGGGCGGCATGGCGACCGATTGGTCCACTCGGAACGGCAAACCACGAGTTGATAAGATCAAAATCCAGGTCGCCCAACGAAGACCTCGCAGAGCGTACGCCACTGGGCCAAAACGAGAGCATCGACGGAACAGAGGCAACCGAACGTTGGCTCCGAAGCAAAACCGGCGCACGGCAGATCTGAACTCCGTCCTCGGTTTCCTCACGCTTCTGATCAGGTGCGCCCGAGGTAAGAACATGCACGTCGTGGCGCTTCGCGAGCTCTACCGCAACGCTACGCATCGCCAAGCCTCCTCCTCCTCCAAGAGGAGGATATTCATAGTTCACGAATAGTATACGCATCCGTTGCGCCCAGCGATGTTGCGCAGATTAAGCGGAAATGGCGACTGCGTAATCCTGAGATTGCTTTTGTCAGGCAACGACTTGAGGCCCTCTCTTGACCAACTCTTTACAACTCTTGGTTCACTTCACGCCGAATCCATAGCGCATATAGATAACAAAACCTATGAGCGAGAGTCCGAGGCGGACAAACCATGTCAAGATTGACACAGCAAAAGCAGATTCTGCTTCAACGCCAATCGTTCCCAGAAGAAGAACATGCGCCACTTCTCGAACGCCAATCCCTCCTGCGGATGCCGGGATTTGTGTGGCTGCCGAAATAATCGGAACGAAAATAATCAAGTAAACGAACGGCAGGTCCAGACCGATCGCAGTCGCGACCATTGCAGTTTGCACAACCCTCAAGAACTGCACGCCGAAGGCGAGAATGGTGTTGTAAGCCAGAAGCCTGGTCTTCCCGCGATACTCGTTCAGCAGGACGCGGAGCCTCGAAAACCAATTCGCAGCTCTGTCCATACGGGTGCGCCGGAGGAGGGCGGACACCCGATCCAATTTTGCAGCTAAAACCAGACCGATGGCACCCAACGCCACCAACCCAGCGATCGACCAAGCAATGGTGGTGATTGAGTCCGGCATAAGCGGTGGTGCAAAAGATATCCCCACAGTCACCATCGTGAGCAACACGACGAATGCAAGAAGTCGTTCGACTAGGATTGACGAGACCCCGAGTGCAGTATCGGATCCGCTTTTCACAAGGCCTGCAAGCATGACTGCGTTGCGGGAAAGTTCGCCAAACATAATAGACCCCGCAGCCTGGCTGACGAAGAGCAGCCGCGTTGCGCTCCAATACGTGATTTTCGCGCCGCCAGCGACTAGAATGAGATGCCATCGGTAGGAGACAAGAAGCCGTTCCCCAAC
>JBCCNY010000205.1:0-6117 GCA_039025595.1 Pseudomonadota bacterium
GCGCGTCACTCTTCGGGGTCGTAGGTTCAGCGCTTGGGTATCCCAAGGTCGGCCATCTTATGACCTATGTTTGGGGCGCGGAAGAAGCGAGCGGCAGCGTTTTACGAAATCCCTATTATTCGAAAGGCCGGGTGATCGTACTGGTTGGGCAGAATGCGCCGACCGGCGAATGGCGGTCGGTCCGTCGCGATATTGCGCGCGATTTCAGCGCCGCGTTTGGAACAACAGCGGACCTGACCAGCCTGCGCTACATCGCTGTCTCTGCGGATAATGACGACCATGGAGGTCAGAGCGTGGCCACTGTGGCAGCTTTGTCCCTCGTCACCCCTTAACTCTCCTCGCACGCGCCAGAAAGATCCCACCATGCCTGACCCTGTCTTACAGAAATCAAACACGGAACGACGCCTGAAACTGCTTGGCAAAGGCCGTGCGGCGCAATCCCAGTCGCATCTTGATTTCGATTGGGACCGGCCGGTCAAGATCCCATTCTGGTTACCAAACTCCATCGCCGCCTCCGCTGTTAGTCAGTTTCACTACGGCGAAGGCGCAACCGCCCGTATGTGCCGGCAGTTGCGGCCCGCCATGCCCGAACTAGCGACACAGGAATTTCTGGAAACTCAGGCGCTCGACGAGGACCGGCATGCGCGAATTTTCAGGACGTATCTGGAAAAGTTGGGGGGCGTGAAACCAGTGTCAGAGCCCATGCAGGAGCTCTACGAAGAAGCGCTCGCATGGACCGGAGCGCCGGAGGCTATCATGGTGGCTTTTCACATCATTCTGGAAGGCGAGGCGCTGCGTCTCTGTCACGGGATCGACGCGTGGATGCCATGCCCGCTCTTTCGCGAGCTGTCCGCAGTGGTGGCCCGCGACGAGGCGCGGCACGTGGCCTGGGGTAAGCTGTATCTGAGGGACTCACTTCCCAACATGCCACGCAAGGAACGACTTGAAATCTATCTCTGGAGCCGTGCACTTTGGTTCCGGGCGGCGACGACGATGGCGGGCAAATACACACCCTTGGGTATTCTTGGATCAAACGAGCGTTTCGGTGCCTGGATGGAGCGTAAATGGCACGATCGTCTTGATGACCTGCAATCGGCGGGTCTCTTTAGCGCCGAAGAACGACCTGAGTTTGTCAGAGCCAGTCAGTGACCTTGTCCGTCATCATACCCACCCTGAACGAAGAAGTGGCACTACCCGTGGTTTTGAAAGCGCTTCAAAACCAGACGCATATCAACGAGGTCATTGTCGTCGACGGAGGCAGTGAAGATGCAACCTGCGCGCTTGCCCGCGCATTCGGGGCGCGCGTCATCGATGCACCTCGCGGCAGGGGGCAGCAACTTTGCGCAGGCGTTGAAGCCGCGGCCGGGGACGTGCTCTGGTTTCTTCATGCGGACACCGTGCCGCAACCATGGGCGTCCGGTGCGATCGCAAGGGCGCTGGAGACCGCGCCAGATGCGCCAGGCGGTAATTTTCGGGTGATCTTCGAGGGAGAAACACCCTTCGCCGCTTGGCTTACCGGATTTTACGCGTGGCTGCGCTCTCGCGGAATATATTATGGGGATTCGGCGGTTTTCGTACGACGCACAATCTATGATCGGATCGGCGGGCTGCGCCCAACCGCGCTTATGGAGGATTACGACTTCAATCGGCGGCTCGAGCGGGAAGGACACACACTGAATATTGAGGAGCCTGCCGTTATAACCTCTTCGCGGCGGTTTCAGGATCGCAGGCCATGGCGCATCGTTCTGCAATGGCTCGTTATTCACGCCATGTACTACACGCGGATGTCCTCAGAGCATATGGCCCGGCTTTATCGTTCAGCAGATCATACGCCGGGCCTCGTTGCGTCGTCGAGGACGCCGGACCAAAAAAAGTAACGAAAGTCACGCCGACGTGCACGCAGTTGTTTTGTCAATCGCCGTCAGCGCGCCGATATGTGCAAAACATCGGGGCAAAAGCCCATTCACCGCTGAGGTTCCATCATGTCGCGCATACTCTCGATCGTTTTGCTTGCCCTTTTGCTTCCCACACATGCTCTGGCGAACTGGACATCGTCCAAGCCTGAGGCGCTTCCAGGATGGTCTGCCAATAATCCTGCCAACAGCAAACCGATTGATCACAGTACGTGGGAACAGATCCTCAAAAAGTACATCACACGCGACAGTCAGGGGCTCAATCGATTTGCCTATTCCCGCGTCACCGCCGCAGATAAAGCGGCGCTCGACGCCTATATCCAGTCGCTCTCTCAAATCACAATCACGCAACGCTCGCGCGCAGTGCAGAAAGCATATTGGCTCAATCTGTACAATGCCGTGACGGTCGATCTCATCCTGGACAATTACCCGGTCGACTCAATCCGGGATATCAAATCCGGTGTCATCTCAATCGGGCCTTGGAAAAAGAAATTGGTCAATATTCAGGGTGTCGATCTCACTCTGGACAACATCGAACACGATATTCTGCGCCCGATCTGGGCGGATCCCCGTATTCATTACGGCGTTAACTGCGCATCAGTGGGCTGCCCCAATCTGCACACCGAAGCCTTCACAGGCAGAAACACGGAAAAACTGCTCGATACTCTGGCGCGGGATTACGTGAACAGCGCTCGTGGTTTCACCATCAGCGGCGGGCGCGTCACGGTATCCAAGATTTATAAATGGTTCGCCTATGATTTTGGGAATTCAGAGGAACAGATCATGGCCCATCTTGCAAGATATGCGACACCCGAACGTCGTGCTGCACTGACAGAAGTCGGTCGTATCTCCAGCACGCGTTATGATTGGGCTCTAAATGAGTAAATGGAGGAAGACCAGCGACGCAGGTCGGTGGAGATTGGCATCAATGACGCGCGCGAAGTTTCAAAGAGCAAGATGAGCTGCTGGTTCAGAGCGCGTTTCTCCTCGGCAAACGCCTCCGCGTCGGCCGATGCGGCCACGAAGGCGGACGGAAACCCGTGGATCATCGACCCGATCCTAAACTCCGAAGGCGCGGGCCATGACGCTCCCGAGCCGTTGAGCGAATTCGGACGGATTCGCAGGTGTTTCGCCCTCAACAATCCGGGCTTGATCAAGCAGAAGATGCGCAGCATTTTTGAGCAGATCGTCCCCGCCAGCCCCGTCAGACGTCGCGCGTTGCGCCAAATTGGTGATGATCGGATGCGTTGGATTTAATTCCAGCACACGGGGTGCGCCATGCTCCAACTGCCCGTGACGCTTCAATAACCGCTCGAGGTTCACGTCCATATCGCCGTCGTCGGCGATCAGGCAAACGGGGCTGTCCGTCAGGCGCTTGGAGGGACGCACATCCTTGACCAATTCGCCAAGTTCACCTTTGACCGCAGCAATGAGCACGGACAGATCAGCTTCATCCGCTTTCTCCATCTCGTCCTTTTCATCGGCCTTGATGTCGTCGAGATCCGCCGCGCCGCGAGTGATAGACTTGAACGGTTTGCCGTCATGCTCGTTGATATGTTGCAGCCAGAACTCGTCAATATGATCGGATAACAGTAACACCTCGACGCCTTTGGCCTTAAAACCTTCGAGGTGCGGCGATTGCGCCAGTTTGGCCGCATCATCGCCAGCTATGTAGAAGATCGCGTCTTGGCCGTCTTTCATGCGGCTGACGTAATCGGATAGACTGGTGAGCCCGTCAGGTCCGGTTGACGCGAACCGACATACCTCCAGAATTCGGTCACGCAAGGCAGCATCTTCGACGAGCCCTTCTTTCAGCACCGCGCCGAAATTGCTCCAGAACGCCGCGTAGTCTTCTGGTTTTTTGTTCGCCTTTTTCTTCAGCTCGGTCAGAACCTTCTTGGTGATCGACGTGCGGATTTTGGCAAGCTGCGGATCGGTTTGCAGCATCTCGCGCGAGACATTCAGTGACAAATCCTGGCTGTCCACGATGCCGCGTAAAAACCGCAGATAGGCCGGTATCAGGTCCTTGGTCGTTTCCGAGATGAAAACGCGATTGACGTAGAGCTTAACATGGCTTTTGCGCTCGGGCTCGAACAGATCGAAAGGCTGCACGGAAGGCACGAACAAAAGGCTTGTGTGGTTCAGCGTACCTTCGACCCGATTGTGCATCACATGCCACGGCGCATCGAAGGCATGCGCGCTGTGGCGGTAGAATTCGTTGTATTGGTCCTCGGTGATCTCTTTTGTTGGTCGCGTCCAGAGCGCTTCGGCAGCATTCAGCGTCTCATCGCCCAGTTTGACGGGGAAGCTGATGTGTTCGGAGTAGGTCTTGATGATATGGCGGATGCGCGCGTCTTCTGCGAACTCCTTGGCATCTTTCTTGAGATGCAGGGTCACCGTTGTGCCGTTTGCGTCTCGCTCAGCAGGTTCGATAGTGAAAGACCCTTTGCCGTCGGAGGACCAGAGCCAGGCATCGCTTTCGCCGGCCTTCCGCGTTAGCACATCGACCTGTGTGGCCACCATAAAGGCCGAATAGAATCCAACGCCGAACTGGCCGATCAAGCCAACCTTGTCCTTCTCTTCGGCTTTGAGTGCTTCGATGAAAGCGCCGGTGCCGGACTTTGCGATGGTGCCCAACGTCTCGACCAAATCAGCATGGTTCATGCCGATGCCATTATCCGCGATCGACAGAGTCTTCTTCTTGTCAGTCTCAAGGGTGATCGCAAAATCCTCAGACGAGGCGAGGTTTGCGTCTGTCAGCGCAGCGTAGCGCAACTTGTCACAGGCGTCAGAAGCGTTCGAGACCAACTCGCGCAAAAACACTTCGCGATTGGAGTAAAGCGAGCCTGCGACAATCTCCAAAAGCTGACCAACTTCGGTCTGGAAGGAAAAGGTCTCTTTCTCAACAACTTCTGTCATCTAAATCCTCCAATGTCCAAGCACGCCGCAAGTCTATGGACCGGCGCGCCGATTTCAACCTGTGTGCTAGCCCCAAGGGCCGTTGTCACTGTCTGGCTGAGGTCGCTGCGGCCCGCCATTTAGCTTATGCAATTCTGCAATCCGTTTCTCAATCGGCGGGTGGGTTGCAAAGAGGCTGTCGACAGCCTGCATGTGCAGCGGGTTTACAATGAACATATGAGCCGTCGCCGGATGACGCTCGGCGGCAATATTGTCGATCCGACCCGACAATTGACCAAGACGGTTCAGCGCCGAGGCCAACCACTCTGGGTTGCCACAGATCGCCGCGCCTTCGGCATCTGCTTCGTATTCACGCACCCGGCTAATCGCCATTTGCACCATGCCCGCCGCCAAAGGTGCAAGGATCATCATCACGATCATGCCAATGAAACCAAAGGGCCTGTCTCTGCCTCCGCCAAAGAACATTGCAAAATTTGCCAACATCGACACAGCACCCGCAAGTGTCGCGGTGATCGTCATAGTGAGCGTGTCACGGTTCTTGATATGGGCAAGCTCATGGGCCACGACACCTGCAACTTCCTCACCGCTCATGTTGCGCAAAAGGCCTTGCGTTACGGCGACGGCGGCGTTTTCTGGATTTCTCCCCGTGGCAAAGGCGTTCGGCTGTTCGGTCTCGATGATGTAGAGCGCTGGCATTGGCATGCCTGCCCGACGCACCATGTCTTCGGTCATCTTCCAGAGATCGGGCGCCGAGCGCGCATCAACGGGTCGTGCGCCGTGCATGCGCAGCACGGCTTTGTCGGAGTTCCAGTAAGAGTAGAAGTTCATCCCAAACGCGATAAGCAAGGCAATCAGAAGCCCGGTTTCCCCGCCGAGCAATAGACCAATGACGCCCACAAAAGCAGTCATTGCAGCCATCAGAATGTAAGTGCGCATCATTGGAACAGCCTTCTAGACTTGATGTTGGCCATATAGGTAAGGCCGTATCAGGCGACAATGATCGAGGATGGAATGATCTTCGGACAAGATCTACGTCCCTTGCAGCATTGAACATCTGCTTTGCGACATCGCGCTGTCGTGCCGCGAATAGTTCCGCGCTTTGGAGGGTCGCCGGACAGGAACGTCACTTCGGTCTGCCTCGTCGGCTTTGTCCTGTGTGGATGGCTCCTGCATGGCAAGACATTTCTGATGTGATGTGCGCGGTTTCAGAAGCGGTCTTGTGTCCGGCCTGTTGACGCGGTGCACGAGACCGCTGGCCCTGATGGTTTCCGCAAACCGGGTCCCA
>JBCCNY010000206.1:0-6115 GCA_039025595.1 Pseudomonadota bacterium
CTGCGTCATGTGGCAGAAACACTTGCTCGCCCGATAGATGCCGCTCTCCTATTGACCATCCTGAAACATCCCTTGTGTCATTCCAACACGTCTCGCGGCGATCATCTGAGGTTTACGCGCGAGCTGGAGCTGTTTCTGCGTCGTGACGGGCCGCCATTTCCGACCGCCAGCCTGATCACGAGCTGGGCCGGTGACCGCCAAGAACCAGAAGCGCGGATTTGGGCAGACTGGCTTGTCCATGCGCTTTTCACTGAATGTCTGAATGGTCGATCGACGCTCCAGACACATGTGTCATCTCTAATTGCCAGAGCAGAGAAGCTGTCACTGGGTTCACCGCCTGCAGAAAGAAATGCGCTTTGGGAAAAGGAAGACGGACAAGAGGCGTGGAGCGCGATCGCAGAGTTGCGCGACACAGTCCGTGATCTCGCGTCTGTCTCGGGCCCCTCCTCCCAACTTGATGCCATTGAGTTTGCGTCTCTTCTACACAACATATTGTCGCGCGGATCGGTTCGAGCCACTGTTGCACCCCATCCAAATATTCTGATCTGGGGGACGCTAGAGGCGCGAGTTCAAGGCGCGGATCTGCTGATACTTGCCGGATTGAACGAAGGCACTTGGCCGGAAAGACCGGAACAGGATCCCTGGATGAGTCGCGCAATGCGCAAAGAATCGGGTCTTTTATTGCCCGAAAGGCGCATTGGACTGGCGGCCCATGATTTTCAGCAAGCGCTCTGTCACGAGAATGTATGGCTCACCCGGTCAATGAGATCCGATGACGCCCAAAGCGTGCCATCGCGCTGGTTGAACCGTCTCTCAAATCTTCTGCCTGGCATCTCAGAGGGCGAGGCGGTGCTCACTGAAATGCACGAGCGCGGCAATGTATGGCTTGCGAAAACAACATCGCTGGAGAAAGTCGTGCGCACCAAGCCAGCGCCGCGCCCCTCACCCGCCCCACCTGTTGCGGCGCGTCCGCGGCGTTTATCGGTGAGCCAGATCGATCTGTTGTTGCGCGACCCATACGCGATCTATGCGCGCCACGTGCTACGCCTCAAACCTCTGGATCCGTTGATGCGGGCGCCTGACCATTTGTTACGTGGCATCGTCCTTCATGAAGTGATGCAGCGCTTTATCGAACGAACGCGAGATGCGCCGCACGACATGACAGTCGCTTCTCTTTGCCAACATGCTGCGCAGGTTCTTGAGGACCGAGTGCCTTGGGGCGCAGCCCGCGCGATCTGGCTGGCGAGGATTACTCGTGTGGCAGACTGGATCGTGCAGTCAGAGGCTAATCGACGCCAGCTCGCACGACCCGCAGCCCTTGAAGAGACCGGCACGCTTACCTTGGGCGAGCTTGGCTTTACCATGACGGCGAAAGCGGATCGGATCGACCTGACCGAAAACCAAGAATACCTTCTATACGACTACAAGACAGGCGCGCCGCCCTCAAAAGAGAAACAAAAGTACTTTCAAAAACAGTTGCTTCTCGAAGCTCTGATTGCCGAAGAGGCAGGCTTTAGTGACTTGCCCCCCGGTCCGGTGTTGCAGGCGACTTACATTGGCCTTGGCACCCCACCAAAAGAAGAAACCGCACCGCTGGACACAGAACCAATCGCGGATATCCGTCGAAATTTGGTCAAATTGCTCGGCACCTATCTGACTGCCGAGACAGGTTTTACGGCTCAGCGCGCGGCTGAGTCTCAGAAATGGGATAGCCCCTATGATCACCTGGCGCGTCGCGGGGAATGGGATCTGACCGATCCGACCGAACGCGAAACACTGACGTGACCCGTCACCTTGCAACACAGCGGCAAATTGATGCCGCGTTGCCGAACCGTTCAACTTGGCTGTCGGCCAATGCGGGGTCTGGAAAGACCAAAGTTCTGATTGATCGTGTCACGCGCCTTCTGCTCGATGGAACAGATCCCCAGAACATTCTCTGCCTGACTTTCACCAAAGCGGCCGCATCAGAAATGCAAAACCGGTTGTTTAAACAACTGGGCAAATGGGCGATGCTTCCTGAACCAGAGTTACAGCAGATCCTCGGCGCGCTTGGCCTCGACGCTGCACTGACACCAGATGACCTGGCGCAAGCACGACGTCTATTCGCGCTGGCCATCGAAACACCTGGTGGCATTAAGATCCAAACTATTCACTCTTTTTGTTCCGGTTTGTTGAGGAAATTTCCTCTGGAGGCCGGGGTTACACCCCAATTCAAGGAGATAGAGGATCGCGCCGCAACGCTCTTGCGCGCAGAGATTGTTGAGCAGATTGCCCAAGGCGAAAATGCGCAAGTATTACAAGACTTGGCCGGTGTGCTCTCCGGTGACTCGCTCGACGATCTCACCGCTTCTCTTTTGAAGTCGAGATCCGCGTTTCCGGACGACATCCAACAGGAAGACATTAGCAAAACACTTGGCCTCGATCCGGAATTCGATGAAGAGCAGCTTAGTCGCCAGGTATTTCTTGGCGAAGAGCAGGACTTGTTGAAGCGTCTTGTCGCGGCGATGAACACCGGTACCGTGACGGATCAGAAAAATGCTCGCCGCCTGTCGTCACTCTCAGAGCTTTCCATGCGAGATCTGCCCCTGCTTGAAGATGTGTTTCTCACTGGGACCAGCGCGAAAGAGCCGTTTTCGGCAAAGATAGGCTCTGTTCCAACAAAAACTGTTCGAAATGCTCATCCTGATTTAACCGCCGAACTGAACGGTTTAATGCGACGTCTGGAAGATGCCCGTCCTTTGCGATTGGCCCTGGAATTGAGCCGTCGCTCGATGGTTTTGCACCGTTTTGCACACCTGTTCCTGAGCGCTTATTCAGATGAGAAGAGCCGTCGGGGCGTGCTCGATTTCGACGATCTGATCTTTAACTCGCTTGCACTTCTCAGCAATCGGGCCGTAGCCGATTGGGTTCTCTACAAGCTGGATGGCGGTATCGATCATATTCTCGTGGATGAGGCACAGGATACAAGCCCGGAGCAATGGCGCCTGATCGAGATACTCGCGCATGAAATCTCGAGCGGCGCCGGCACAAAGTCTCAGGTGAACCGCACGATCTTTGTTGTCGGCGACAAAAAGCAATCGATCTATTCCTTTCAGGGTGCTGATCCTGCCGAATTTGATCGAATGAAGGCTGAGTTTAGCGACAGGCTTTCGCAAGCGGCCCATAACCTGCAGGACCTCGAAATGGAGTATTCCTTCCGTTCTGGTCGGGCGATCCTATCGGCGGTCGATGCCACTTTTGCGGGACGAGAGACCAGTGGCTTCACACAGAAAGAGCCGCATAAAGCCTTCAAGACGGAGTTACCAAGCCGCGTTGACCTTTGGCCGGTACAAGAGAAGATCGAAAATCCACCCAAAAGCGATTGGTACCTGCCAGTGGATCGGTTGAAACCCGATGATCCATCCAGCCTTCTGGCTACGAAAATTGTGATCGAAATGAAGGCGCTGATCGGAACGCCCCTGCCCGGAGAAGACGGTAAGGCGCGACCCATCAAGCCAGGTGATTTTCTGATCCTGGTTCGGCGGCGCAGCGCGGTCTTTCATGAGTTGATTCGGCGCTGCAAAGAAGCAAACCTGCCTGTGGCAGGCGCAGACCGCCTGAAGGTCGGTGCAGAATTGGCGGTCCGGGACATCGCCGCCCTGCTTTCTTTTCTAGCAACACCCGAAGACGATCTATCCTTGGCCACAGCCCTGAGATCTCCGCTTTTTAGCTGGTCCGAGCAGGATCTATTTTCACTCGCTCATTCCCGCAAACAGACGTTTCTTTGGGCCGAACTGCGCGATCGAGCGGTTGATCATTCTCAGACCATGGATGTTCTGAACGATCTGCGATCTGCCGCCGACTTTCTCCGACCTTACGATATGATTGAGCGCATTCTGACGCGCCACGATGGTCGGGCGAGGCTGCTTGCACGGCTTGGACCAGAAGCAGAAGACGGCATCGATGCTCTGCTGGGGCAGGCCATGGCCTATGAACGAAATTCCGTGGATTCTTTGACCGGTTTTCTCGTCTGGTTGGAGACGGACGAACTAGAGGTGAAGCGCCAACTTGATGAAGACGGTGACCTTATTCGTGTCATGACCGTTCATGGCGCTAAGGGGCTGCAGGCACCGATTGTCATTCTGCCTGATTGTGCCAGATCGCAGCTTCGAGATCGTGAACAACTGATAATTCGGCAAGGTTTGGCTCTGTTTCGCCCGAACAAGATGGCCACACCGACTGTAC
Source organism: Pseudomonadota bacterium (assembly GCA_039025595.1). Classification (GTDB taxonomy): domain Bacteria; phylum Pseudomonadota; class Alphaproteobacteria; order Rhodobacterales; family Rhodobacteraceae; genus Roseovarius. The sequence goes on from JBCCNY010000206.1 coordinate 4,225, forward strand.
TTCAAGACCAAGAAGCAGAGCGTCGAGCAGCTGAACTCGCTGAAAGAGACCGGCTGCTATACGTTGCGATGACCAGAGCCGAGCAATGGTTGATCGTCTCCGCAGCCGGAGATCTCGACCCGAGTGGAGCAGACTGGTTTTCAATGGTTCAAGCGGGGCTTGAAACCTGTGGCGCAGCGAAACACCACACACCTCTGGGCGACGGCTTAAGGCTCCAAAACGGGCACTGGCCTGACATGGGCACGTCGCCAGAAGACATCAAGGAAACAACTCCCGATCTTGAGGCTGTCTTTAAGACACAAGCGCCAAAACGCGAGCGAGGCGCCAAAACGCTCTCTCCCTCGGATCTACCGGGACAAAAAGCTCTGCCCGGTGAAGAAGGTCTCGACGAAGAGGTCGCAAAAAGGCGCGGTCGTCAAATTCACAAACTACTAGAAAATCTCCCGTCAACGCCGCGAACTTTATGGCCAGACGCCGCGGCAGAAATCCTGTCGCACGACGTGGATGCCGCTACGGGTCAGGAACTGTCAATCCTTTTGGCGGAGACGGAAAAGGTGCTAACTAAACCTGGCCTGCAGGCGCTCTTTCGCCCCGAGGCTCTGGTTGAAGTGCCCGTTTCGGCGGAGCTGTCCAGTCTCGCCGGGCAGCGCATACATGGTGTGATCGATCGGCTGGTCATAGACGAAACCGGCGTTTTGGCCGTGGATTTTAAGACCAACGCCATTGTGCCAGACACTCCACAGGATTGCCCCGTTGGGTTGCTTCGCCAGATGGGTGCATATCACGAAGCGCTCGCGGCAATTTTCCCCGACCATAAGGTAACAACCGCGCTCATTTGGACGCGAACCGCAGAGTTGATGATGTTACCAAACGATCTCGTGTACAAAGCGCTAAGGAGCACGCCTCTCTCTTGACGCCGAAGGGCGCGCTTCATACGTTCCGGGCAAGCTGAAAAAAGGATATCCCGATGGCAACCTTGGCTGTTACGGACGAGACCTTCGATACCGAGGTCAAGCAGAGCGACGTGCCCGTCGTGGTCGATTTCTGGGCAGAATGGTGCGGACCTTGCAAGCAAATTGGGCCTGCGCTTGAAGAATTGTCCGCCGAAATGGACGGAAAGGTGAAGATCGTAAAAGTGAATGTCGATGAAAACCCGAACTCCCCTTCGCAGATGGGTGTGCGCGGGATCCCGGCACTTTTTATCTTCAAGGATGGGCAAGTTATCTCGAACCGCGCAGGCGCGGCTCCTAAAGCCGCTTTGCAAAGCTGGATCGAAGACTCTATCTAAGTCGGACGATGACCATGCAAGGGGCCGTTCGACGCGGCCCCTTTTTCCGTTCCTTTCTTGCGAAACCCGCGTCTAGCCGGTAACGCAAACCAGCCGAGGAGGTCCCATGGGCAAAGATTTTCCGGGCTGGCATGGCACAACCATCGTCGGCGTGAAAAAAGGTGGTGAAGTCGTTGTCGCTGGCGACGGACAAGTCAGTCTGGGACAAACCGTCATCAAGGGTACAGCGCGAAAAGTGCGACGCCTCTCTCCTGGCGGGCATGACGTCGTCGCTGGGTTTGCCGGATCCACCGCAGATGCATTCACACTTCTAGAACGCCTTGAAACCAAGCTTGAGGCAACACCCGGCCATCTGCAGCGCGCCAGTGTGGAGCTTGCCAAGGAATGGCGCACGGACAAATACCTTCAAAAACTCGAGGCGATGCTGATTGTGACCGATGGCAGCGCCCTACTTGTCATTACCGGCGCCGGTGATGTGCTGGAACCTGAGCATAACGTGGCCGCGATTGGGTCTGGCGGAAACTACGCGCTGGCCGCCGCCCGTGCCTTGATAGATACCGAAGCGACAGCCGAAGAGATTGCGCGCCGATCCCTCGAAATTGC
>JBCCNY010000207.1:0-6071 GCA_039025595.1 Pseudomonadota bacterium
AAAGCCGCGGATCTTGCCGTTATGCGCGTCGGATTTCGCCCAGACAACGAAGACGTCAGCAATCGGTGCGTTGGATATCCACATTTTGGAACCCGTCAATCGATAGCCATTCGCTGTCTTTTCAGCGCGGGTCTTCATACCCGCCGGGTCAGAGCCCGCATCCGCCTCGGTCAGGCCGAAACAGCCGATCATTTCGCCGGATGCCAGGGATGGAAGGTATTTCTGTCGGTGCTCTTCGCTACCATAGGCAAAGATCGGGTACATCACGAGAGAGCTCTGGACACTCATCATTGAGCGATAACCGCTATCCACGCGCTCAATTTCCCGCGCAACCAACCCATAGGTGACATAACCTGCACCAAGACCGTCATATTCTTCGGGGATCGTGGTGCCAAGCAGACCCATCTGCCCCATTTCGCCAAAGATGCTGTGATCAACCGTTTCATCGGCGTAAGCGCCCGCCACCCGAGGCTGTAGGACTTCCTGCGCGAAAGTGCCGGCGCTTTCGGCGATGAGGCGCTCTTCTTCGCTAAGCTGCTCTGCGAGACGAAAAGGATCAGCCCAGTCGAAACCGGCAAGATCAGGCTTGTCTTTGGCACGCAGCTTTGGAGCATCCAGGCTCATCCCGCCTCTCCTTTCTTGAGTCACGTCACGACATCTATACAGACGAGCCTAGCAATGGAACAGAGGCTTATAAGCGACGAATGGTATCTCGGGAAAATTGGTTTTCTTCAGAAAGACTGTGTTTTGGCACTGGCTCAAAACCGATCACTTCAAAGGCCGAAAATCGCAGCAAAGACAAAATTCTCACCGATTTCGATCATGGCAATGACACAGTTTCCTTTAAAGTGTGGTGTGTCAGTGAGTGTGAAGGGTAAGAAATGCTAGAATTCCTGCGGCAATATCGATTGAACATCCGGCAGTTTTGCAAAAGTGAATCCGGTGCGATTTCAGTAGACTGGGTCACACTTACCGCCGCATTGATCGCAATGGTGTTGTTGGGAGTGGCGACCATTACCGGCAGCGTCGAAGAGATCGCGACATGGGTTGCCAACCAATTGATCGGCACAGAAGTCGGCTAGCCGAAAGACTGATGGGAAGACCAATCTATCCCAGCGAGTACCCTGCCCCGCGTACCGTTCGCAGCGGATCGGGACCACCATATTGGCACAGGGCCTTGCGCAGACGTCCTATATGAACATCCACAGTCCTAGTATCTACATAGATGTCGCGCCCCCAGACACGGTCGAGCAGCTGGTCACGAGACCAGACACGGCCCGGTTTTTCCATAAAGGTCGATAGCAGACGAAATTCGGTTGGCCCCAGTTTGAGGTTGTTTCCGCTTCGGGTCACGCGATACGTCTCTGAATCCAGCGTTATATCATCATATTCGAGCCGTTCACCCACCGTGCTCGGCCGGGTCCTACGCAACTGTGCACGCACGCGCGCCATCAATTCGATGACCGAGTAGGGTTTTACAACATAATCATCGGCCCCTGTTTCGAGGCCCCGGACGCGGTCGACCTCTTCGGAACGGGCCGACAGCATGATGATAGGTACGCTGCGCGTCTCAGACCGGGTTTTGAGCTGGCGGCATACCTCGATTCCAGAGACATTAGGCAGCATCCAATCCAGCAGAATAATGTCAGGCGCACTTTCCTTGACGAGCATCAAGGCTTCCTCACCATTTTCTGCCTTGGTGACGATGAAACCATCCGCCTCTAGATTATAGGCCAGAACCTCGCGTTGGGCCGGCTCGTCCTCGACGAGAAGGACACTCGGTTGATCTGCCATAGGCTCCTCTTAGGTCAGGCCTCAACGCCAGGCGCAAAACGTGGATCGGAGGATGTTTTGTCACCCTTTGGCCGTGCCTCTTCAGGCATGGCTCCGGTCACCAGATAGATAATCTGTTCGCAAACATTCGTAACGTGATCACCCATACGTTCGGTATTCTTGGCAATAAAATGCAGATGCATACAGGGCGTAATGTTCCGCGGATCCTCTAGCATGAAGGTGAGGAATTCGCGGAAAAGAGCGTTGTACATCTGATCGACATCGGCGTCTCGCATCATGACCTCATGTGCAAGGCGATCGTCGCGCTGGATATAGGCGTCGAGCGCATCGCGCAGCATCCGTTCGGTTTCCCGCGCCATTCGACGCAAGGCAGAGGACGCGCCAGTGATCTCGGGCATCTGTCCCAGAACATTGGTGCGTTTGGCGATGTTTTTGGCGTAGTCCCCGATCCTCTCGAGATTGCCCGCAATCTTGATCACACTGAGAACAACGCGCAGATCAATGGCTGTGGGCGCGCGCAACGCGATCAGCCGCGCGGATTCCTCGTTGACCTGATCTTCGAGTGCGTCGATGGCGGCATCACCGCGCACCACGCGTTCAGCCAGATCATTATCCTGGGTTTCCAGCGACATGGCGGCATTCAGAATGGCCTCTTCCACCAAACCACCCATTTTCATGATCAGGGTCTGAACGGTTTCGAGATCCCGATCAAAGGCGGATGAAATATGTTCTTCGTTCATCGCCATGCCCTCAGCCAATACGCCCGGTGATGTAGCTTTCCGTTCGCTCATCTTTGGGGTTGGTAAAAATTTGTCCGGTTTCGCCAAATTCGACGAGATTGCCGAGGTGGAAGAATGCCGTTTTCTGGCTCACACGCGCCGCCTGCTGCATCGAATGTGTGACAATCACGACCGAAAAATTCGTGCGCAATTCGTCGATCAGTTCCTCAACCTGTGCTGTCGCGATCGGGTCGAGCGCCGAACAGGGTTCATCCATCAGCAGAACTTCGGGTTCCGTGGCGACAGCGCGCGCGATGCAAAGACGTTGCTGCTGTCCGCCCGAAAGTCCGGTGCCAGGCGCGTCCAAACGGTCTTTGACCTCATCCCAAATCGCGCCCCTCCGCAGCGCGCGTTCGACAACATCGTCCAGCTCCGCCTTGTTTTTGGCAAGGCCGTGGATGCGTGGCCCGTAGGCCACGTTGTCGTAAATCGACTTTGGGAACGGGTTTGGCTTTTGAAACACCATGCCCACTTTGGCCCGAAGCTGAACGGGGTCCACGCGCTTGTCATAGATATCTTCGTTATCGAGAAGGATGTCTCCCTCCACCCGGCAAATATCGATCGTGTCATTCATCCGGTTGAGACACCGGAGAAACGTCGACTTGCCACAGCCGGAGGGGCCGATAAACGCCGTAACCGTTTTATCTTCAAGCTCGACGTCGACATCTTTGATGGCGTGGCTGTCGCCGTAGAAGACCTGCACATTCCTGCAGGCGAATTTCAGTTCATTGCTGGCCACAGATCGATCCAGTTCAGGTGTATCATACATGAGTGTCTCCTCGTCCCCCTGTTACCACCGGCGCTCGAACCGACGGCGCAAGAGGATGGCGATGATGTTCATGGTCATCAAGAACACCAGCAAAATAATGATACCGCCCCAGGCGCGTTCATAAAAGGCCGGGTCGGCGCGGGTGGCCCATTGGTAGATCTGGGCGGGAATAGCCGAGTTGGGATCCATGAATCCGCTGGCCACACCTTCCGGGTAGTTCGTTGCAATATAGCCCACCATACCGATCAGAAGCAGCGGTGCGGTCTCTCCAAGCGCTTGTGCCAAACCAATAATGGTCCCAGTCAGGATGCCGGGCATCGCGAGCGGCAGCACGTGATGAAACACGGACTGCATCTTGGAAGCCCCTACCCCCAAAGCCGCATCGCGGATCGAGGGCGGTACCGCCTTCAGCGAGGCGCGCGTCGAAATGATGATCGTGGGTAAGGTCATCAGCGTCAGGACCAGCCCGCCCACCAGCGGCGCGGATTGCGGCAAATGCATGAACTGGATGAAAACGGCGAGGCCAAGGATACCAAAAACGATCGAGGGCACTGCAGCGAGGTTCGAAATATTCACCTCGATGAAATCAGTGAACCTATTCTGCGGCGCAAATTCTTCGAGATAGATTGAGGCCGCCACACCGATTGGCAGGCTGAACGCCAGAACCACGAACATCATGAAGAGCGAGCCAAGCATCGACACGCCGATACCGGCTTGCTCCGGCCGGCTCTCGGAGGCATCCGCACCGGTGATGAAGCTCCAGTTGAAAGATTTCGTAATGATATCCGCCTCGACCATCTGATCCACCAGATCGAGCCCTTCGACGGTGATGTTTTTATCCTCAGCGATACTGTCGCGCGTCACGCGGCCTTTCATGTATCCGTCGACACGGCTGGAGGCGAGCAGATCAAAGGTGATCGTCTGGCCAATCAAATCCGGATCTCCAAGCACCGAGTCACGCAGCGTCGCAGCGGCGGATGCCGAAATGAGATCGCGCATCTGCTTGGGATCCTCAATCGGCGAGTTGAGATCGAAAGACGTAATCTTCTCAAAAATCGCATTCTGAATCAGAGGGTTGTAGCCAAATGTTGAGACTTTTCTCAGGTCATCAGGGTTACGGTTTCCATTTTTATCGAGCACCTCCGGATCCAGAAACACCTCGACCTCGATGAAGGTCTGCTGGAACGCGCTGAGCCCGCTTGACACAATCGACACAAGCAGCACGCACAGAAAAAAGAGGCCCGCGCTGATGGCCGCGATACCATAAGCTTTGAACCGCGCCTCGGCGCGATTGCGACGTTTGGTTCGCTCATCAAGTGCTGTCAGCGAGCCGTTGGAGGCACGGCCTGCGCCACTATTGTTCAGCGTAGCGTCGGTCATTCGTACTGCTCCCGGTATTTACGCACGATGTAGAGGGCCAGCACGTTCAGCCCCAGCGTGATAATGAAAAGCGTCATGCCGAGCGCGAAGGCCACCAGCGCCTCGGGGCTGGCAAAATCCGCGTCTCCGGTGAGCTGGCTTACGATCTTGGCGGTCACGGTTGTCATGGCATCAAAAGGGTTAAGCGAGAGCCGGGCCGCCGCCCCTGCCCCCAATACGACAATCATCGTCTCTCCGATGGCGCGCGAGGCTGCCAGCAGCACCGCCCCCACAATGCCCGGCAAAGCCGCCGGCAGGATCACTTGTCGGATCGTCTCTGACTTGGTGGCGCCCAAGCCATACGAGCCGTCGCGCATCGCTTGCGGAACCGCGTTGATGATGTCGTCGCTCAGAGAGCTCACAAAGGGGATCAGCATCATGCCCATGACGAGCCCGGCGGTCATCACTGCGGTACCTGCCTGCATGATGCCCACACCGTCCCGTCCAAAAACGCTGAGAAGTAATGGACCCACGGTCAGCAGAGCAAAGAGGCCATAAACAATTGTCGGAATACCAGCCAGAACCTCAAGCAACGGCTTGGCAAAAGCGCGGACGGCGGGACTTGCATATTCCGACAGATACACCGCCGAATAAAGCCCGATCGGGACCGCCACGGCCAGCGCTATAAACGAAATATAGAGCGTGCCCCAAAGGAGCGGCCAGATCCCCAGCTCGGACCCGCCGCCAAAACTCGGCGACCAGGTGAGGGACATGAAAAACTCCGAAGCCGGGTAGATCCGGAAAAACTGTACCGTATTGAATATAAGAGATAAAATTATGCCGATCGTGGTCAGGATCGCAATCGACGCGGCTGTGACCAGCAGCACTTTAACACCCGCCTCAACAAGGTTCCGGGCGCGTAATTCCTTGTGGGTACGCAAAAAGGCATAGAGGAAGCCAGCCAACGCGGCCCCGAGCACGAAGACCGTGCGCAATGTGTTTCCGGTTGCTGTGGCGGATCTGTACTCCTGAGCGGCCCGCAATGTGCCGGACGTCACGTTAGATCCAAGCGCCACACCGACATCTGCGAGACGCTCACGTACATTGGTGAATTCAGTTCGCATGCTCCGCGCGTCGTCCGCGCTCATCGCTCCTTCGGCGACCGCCATATCAAGGCCGTCCGCCACGCGACGTACATCGCTCATCACGAGGCTGAGCGTGCTGCCTTCGGGGATCATCGTGTCCGGGATATTGCTGGAAATCGAATTATTGATCAGCAATGGCTGAACCAGCGCCCAGATCACCAGAATACCAAGCGCAGGCACCAGCGACGACAACGCCACATTCCAACCGTAGTAATTGGGAAGCGA
>JBCCNY010000208.1:0-6052 GCA_039025595.1 Pseudomonadota bacterium
CCTCCGACACGGTCCAATCGCGATATCGCGCGCGATTTCATCGATTTGTCTTTTGAGCTGGAATCGGGTCGGACATTGCCGACGATCACGCGCTTTGAAGGTCCGATCACTTTACGGGTGACGGGCGCGCCCTCATCGACATTGTCGAGTGATCTTAATGATTTGCTGGCAAGACTGCGGCGTGAGGCAGGCATTGATATCAAACGTGTAAGCGGCCCATCCGCCAATATCACGATAGAGGCCGTGTCGCGCGCCCAGATCCGCGCCGCCCTGCCCCGCGCGGCGTGTTTCGTGGTCCCCAACATTGACCGGCTGTCTGAATACCGTCGCTTGCGCACCAACCGCGCAACCAATTGGGCTTTACTGGAAACGCGCGAAAAGATCGCGATCTTCGTGCCAAACGATGCCGCCCCGCAGGAAGTGCGCGATTGTTTGCATGAAGAACTGGCTCAGGCGCTTGGTCCGCTCAACGATCTCTACCGACTATCGGATTCGGTTTTCAACGACGACAACGTCCATACAGTGCTGACCCGCTTTGACATGCTGGTCCTGCGTGCTTATTACGATCCGGCGTTGCGCTCCGGCATGACACGCGCGGAAGTTATGAATAGCCTACCCGACATCCTTGCGCGCCTGAACCCCAAAGGCGAAACCATCGCCTCGCGCCCCGCGTCACCAACCCCCAGAGCCTGGATTGATGCCATTCAAACTGCACTCGGCCCCGGCGCGCGGCAAAGCCAGCGCATAAACGCTGCGCGAACTGCATTACGGATCGCCGAAGACATGCGCTGGACCGATCATCGCCGCGCTTTTTCCCATTTCGCCATGGGTCGTTTGGTACAGACGGGAGATCCTGAGCTTGCGCAAACCCATTTTGAGGTGGCCGAGACATTCTACGCCCAGACGCCCGGCACAGCCTTGCATCAAGCTTATTCCGCGACGCATCTGGCGGCCTATGAGATCAATCGCGGGCGTGGACCTCAGGCGATCGCTCTGATCACACCTCATCTGAAAACGGCCGAGCGGTACGAAAATGCGGCGCTGTTGGCAACGCTGATGTTGCTGCGCGCAGAAGCCCTGGACATATCGGGACGCTCGTCCGAAGCCCAGGCCGTTCGACTGGACAGCGTCGGATGGGCGCGCTACGGCTTCGGCACAGACTGGGTGGCCCGCACGCGCCAGAACCAAGTCGCGTCAGCCGACCCAGAGATCGGACGAAGCGGATCGTGATATGATTGTAGCCGTTGGAGGCTGTATCGGCGCCCTGTTAGGGGTTCTGGTTGCGCGAAGGCGCAACGGCGCGCTCGCCGATATTTTGCAATATGCGTTTGTCTACTTTCTGATTTTCGCTCTGCTGGGGCTTTTTGTCACGATCTTCGTGCATCGTGCCGCGATGTGAGCCAAACTGCGGCGCATGTTCGTACCCTTTTTCGATAATCTGCGTCAGGCCGGTTTGCCCGTCTCCTTGCGAGAGTATCTGACCTTTCTTGAGGCGATGGGGCAACATCTGGTGCTCTATGATGTCGAGGGCTTCTACTACCTGGCACGCAGCGCCATGGTGAAGGATGAACGCCTGATTGACCGGTTTGACCGCGCCTTCGCCCAGACGTTCGAAGGATTGGAGGCGATTGATACCGATCAGATGTTGCAAGCCATCGATCTGCCCCGCGAATGGCTCGAAAAAATGGCCGAAAAACACCTCAGCGCAGAAGAAAAAGCAGAGATCGAGGCGCTCGGCGGGTTCGACAAGCTCATGGAGACGCTGAAAGAGCGCCTGGCCGAACAAAAGGACCGTCATCAGGGCGGGAATAAGTGGATCGGAACCGCCGGCACCTCGCCTTTCGGCGCCTATGGCTACAATCCCGAAGGTATCAGGATCGGCCAGCATGAAAGCCGCCATCGGCGGGCCGTCAAGGTCTGGGACAAAAGAGAGTTCCGCAATCTCGACGACACAATTGAATTGGGCACGCGTAACATAAAAGTGGCTCTCAAGAGGCTGCGCCGTTGGGCTCGCGACGGCGCGGATGAAGAGCTTGATCTCCACGGCACAATCCGTGCCACGGCCGAGCACGGCTATCTCGATGTTCAGACGCGACCGGAGCGGCGAAACGCGGTCAAGGTTCTGCTTTTTCTCGATGTGGGCGGCTCGATGGATCCGCATATTACCTTGGTGGAAGAGTTGTTTTCAGCCGCGCGTGCGGAGTTCAAACATCTGGAATACTATTACTTTCACAACTGCCTATATGAAGGCGTATGGCGTGATAACATTCGTCGCTGGGCAGAACAGACCCCGACCGAGGAGGTGCTGCGCACCTATGGGTCCGATTACAAGTGCATCTTCGTCGGCGACGCGTCGATGTCTCCTTATGAAATCGCCTATGCAGGCGGCGCGAATGAACACTGGAATGCCGAAGCGGGCCAGGTCTGGCTGGCCCGGGCCCGTGCGCAATGGCCGGACAACCTCTGGCTGAACCCGGTGCCAGAGAGACATTGGGGCTATACTCATTCGATTGGTATGATCAGTGAGATTTTCGAGGACAGAATGGTGCCCATGACATTGCAAGGCATCGAAGCCGGAATGAAACTGCTGGGCCGCTGATGGCGCCGCGCAAAGTCATCATCGATACCGATCCGGGTCAGGATGATGCCGTGGCCATCCTGTTTGCACTGGCCAGTCCCGAGATCGAGCTTTTGGGCCTGACCTGTGTCGCCGGCAACGTACCCCTCGACTTGACCGAGCGAAACGCGCGTAAGATATGCGAATTGGCAGGCCGGGCCGATCTCCCGGTCTATGCCGGGTGTGACCGACCGATGCGTCGGGGTTTGATCACCGCAGAGCATGTTCACGGAGAAACCGGCCTCAAAGGTCCGGATTTGCCCATGCCCACGATGTCGCTTGCGCCGGGTCACGCCGTCGACTTTCTGATCCACACTCTGAGGCGCGAACCGGCAGGAAGCGTGACGCTGGTGCCGATTGGGCCGCTCACAAATATTGCTATAGCGTTCGGAAAAGCGCCTGATATCGTTTCTCGCGTGGCAGAAATCATCTTGATGGGGGGCGCCTGTTTTCCGGGGGGCAACGTGACGCCAACGGCCGAATTCAATTTCTATGTCGACCCTCACGCGGCACAAATCGTGCTGAGCGCAGGTGTCAGGACGACGATTCTGCCGCTTGATGTGACGCATCAAGCCCTCGTCAATGAAAGGCGTAATGCCGCCTTTCGGGATCTCGGCACACCTGTTGGCGAGGCTGTCGCCGCGCTGACGCGGTCCGCAAACCGCCTCCCCTCAGACAGACAAGGCGATGAGGGCGCGCCGCTGCATGATCCTTGCACGATCGCCTATCTGCTGCGGCCAGAGCTGTTTTCCGGTCGGCACGTCAATGTCGAGATTGAGACCGAGGCATCGCTCACCTTGGGCATGAGCGTCGTGGATTGGCGTGGCGTGACCGACAAACCCCACAATGCGCTCTTTCTCAGAGAGATCGACGCGGACGGCTTTTTCGCCCTGCTGACCGAGCGGCTGGCGCGGCTTTGATCCGATCCGCGTTGCTTGTACGGAAGTCGACAGGGGCGGTCGCACTGTTGCATCTATAATGACACAAGGACCGGGTACGTTTTCGATGCCAAAATACTATATTAACGAATGAACAAAATTTGACGGCACCCCATGCAGATCGCATTCGATAACAGCTACGCCAGATTGCCAGAGCGCTTTTACACCCGGCAATCGCCGGCACCAGTGAAGGCCCCTGCTCTTATTGCCTTTAACGAGCCATTGGCCGCAGAGCTGGGCATATCAGCACCAGATCATGACGCGCTGGCGCAGATGGCTGCAGGAAACCGGTTGCCCGACGGGGCTGAGCCCTTGGCGCAGGTTTATGCGGGGCATCAGTTTGGTGGCTTTTCGCCGCAACTGGGCGATGGACGCGCGATGCTTCTGGGCGAAGTGGTGAGCGAGGCGGGGCGTTTTGACATCCAGCTCAAAGGATCTGGCCCAACACCCTATTCCCGTATGGGCGATGGCCGCGCCTGGCTGGGCCCGGTCTTGCGCGAATATGTGGTGTCAGAGGCGATGGCTGCCCTTGGCGTACCCACCAGCAGGGCGCTGGCCGCTGTGACAACGGGCGAGATGGTCTTTCGCGAACAGGGCGCCCTGCCGGGCGCGATACTGACGCGCATTGCGGCCAGCCATATCCGCGTCGGAACATTCCAGTTCTTCGCCGCGCGCCGCGATATCGAGGGGCTCAAGGCGCTCTTCGATTACGTGGTATCGCGGCACTATTCTGACACCTCCGACCCAGCCGAGCTGTTAGAGGCGGTCGTCGCGACGCAGGCGCGTCTGGTCACGCATTGGATGGCGGTGGGCTTCATTCACGGCGTGATGAATACCGACAACACCACGCTGTCGGGCGAAACGATCGATTACGGGCCATGCGCGTTTCTCGACCGCTATCACCCAGATACCGTCTTTAGCTCAATCGATGCGCAAGGCCGGTATTCCTATGCCAATCAACCGCGCGTTCTGGTCTGGAACATGGCGCAGCTCGCGACCACGCTCGTCCCATTGATGCCGGACCAAGATGAGGCGGTAGAGGTCTTCACCCGCATCGTTCACGCCATGCCAGAACAGATCGAAACTGAGTGGCGCCAGCGGTTTGGAGAGAAGATCGGGCTCGAGAGCGCAACTGCCGAAGACGCTGGGCTGATCAACGAGCTGCTGTCCTTGATGGCCAATGGCCGCGCGGATTTTACCAATACCTTCCAGGCGCTCAGCCATCCCGATGGTACGCCGCGTGACCAATTTCTGGATCCTGTCGCCTTTGATACATGGTTCAAGCGATGGCAAACCCGTCTGGCGCAAGAGACAGAGCCATATGAGCTGATGGCCCGCGTCAATCCGGTTTTCATTCCCCGCAATCACCGGATCGAAAAGATGATCGCAGCCGCCCTTTCCGGTGACTACACGCCGTTTGAGCGACTTATGAAAGTGCTGGCTGCGCCGTACGATCCTCAGCCGGACGCGCTGGACTTAATGCGGCCTCCGGTCGAGGCGGAAATTGTGCGCCAGACCTTTTGCGGGACTTGATCAGACCCATGAAGACGCGCACAGGGCTTTCACTGGCGCATAATATGGCCTAAAAGTTTCGCCCGAACGAGGGTGGAACGCCAGATGACAGACACGATCACCGACCGTTGTGAGACCAAAGGGTTGCGCATGACAGACCAGCGGCGCACGATCGCGGCGGTCCTCGAGGAATCCGAAGACCACCCTGATGTCGAAGAGCTTTATGCGCGTGCCTCAGCGCGCGATCCGGCCATTTCTATTGCAACGGTCTATCGCACGGTCAAATTATTCGAAGAGGCTGGCATCCTCGACAAGCTCGAATTTGGCGATGGCCGCGCCCGTTATGAGGACGCCGAAAGAGACCACCACGACCACCTGATTGATCTCAATTCCGGCGAGGTCATCGAGTTTGTTGACGCCGAAATCGAGCAATTGCAGGAGAGAATCGCAACCAAACTAGGCTACCGGCTCAAGGGTCATAAACTAGAGCTCTACGGTGTGCCTTTGGTGAAGAAGTAGCCACAGGTTGCACTCGCGCGCGAGGCGCTGCTATGTCGCGCTAGCACTTGCACAAAAGGACCCACGCGATGAGCCTGATCTCCGATCTCCATGCCCGAGAAATCCTCGATAGCCGCGGTAATCCGACCGTTGAAGTCGATGTGACGCTGGAGGATGGAACCTTGGGGCGCGCGGCCGTTCCGTCAGGTGCCTCGACCGGCGCACATGAAGCCGTGGAAAAGCGTGACGGCGAGGCAAGGCGCTACATGGGCAAAGGCGTGCAACAGGCTGTGGCTGCCGTCAATGGTGAGATTGCAGAGGCGCTGCTGGGCTTTGACGCGGCAGAACAGGTGGCGCTCGACGAGGCCATGATCGAGCTGGATGGCACACCCAACAAGGCGCGGCTGGGCGCCAATGCGATCCTCGGTGTCTCGCTCGCCGCCGCGAAGGCCGCTGCTGATTTCACGATGCAGCCGCTTTATCGCTA
>JBCCNY010000209.1:0-6023 GCA_039025595.1 Pseudomonadota bacterium
GCCACTGCCAATCGCTGCTCAATGAGCCACTCGCTTGGCGAGATTGATAGCCTTGCGCGTAGAGCCGCCCGAGGCGCTGGTATGAGCTGGGGCCTGGCAGAGGAAGCTGGACAGGCCGTTGCCTGGCTATGCGCTCACGGCCTGCCAGGACCGGAGTATCTTGCGACGAGGCTTCAAAACCGGACCGAGGTCGACTCACTTGCAGACCATCCCCTGATCGAAGAGGACACATGGCGCGCCCATACTGGTACGCTGTGTCCTATTGCGACCGGGGCCGCGCTGAGCGACGCCGCCAACATCGTTTCGAAGACGGATTCGTTGCGTCTCGTGAAATGTGACGCACCCTTTTTGTTGCTGCCCTTTCTCGCATCGATCGCACATCGCATGGGCGTCACTATTGGTCTGAAAGTGCCAGATCATGAGGCTGTGTGCTCGCCCAAGGGTCTGTATCTGGTGAATAAACCGCCTGACAGCGTTATTGTTCAGGCGGATGACGTGACGGTTTTGCCGAATGTCCCGATTGCAGGTACGCATGTTCCCACACAGCGCAGGGCGCAGCCAACCAAAGAGGCGTTGAAGATCCTGAATCTGCTCGCGGACCGGATGTACGCCCCGGAAACGGAGGCGCGCCGTCGCACCGGGGCCGGAGAGCTAGGCTAGCAGGCGGCGGGAACGTCAGACCATGTCGGCCAGCCGAGCAACGTAGCGCGCCAGCGTGTCGATTTCGAGATTGACTTGATCCCCCTCGTTCACGCGTCCCCACGTCGTAACCTTTTTGGTATGCGGAATGAAGTTGATACCGAATTCTGAACCTTCAACTTCGTTGACTGTCAAAGAGGTGCCATTCAGTGCCACCGAGCCTTTAGATGCAATGAAACGGGCCAATTCAGGAGGCGCGAGCAAGGTCACGCGGGTACTATCGCCTTCGTCACGCACCAAGGTGACCTCGGCCAGACCATCGACGTGACCAGATACAATATGTCCGCCCAATTCGTCGCCAACTCTCAAAGAACGTTCTAGGTTGACCGTCCGACCCGGCGCCCATGTGCCCAGATTTGTCTTTGAGACCGTTTCTGCGGAGACATCCACGTCAAACCAGTCTTTCCCTTTGGACACAACGGTCAGGCATACCCCGTCACAACAGATCGAGGCCCCCAAATCGACGCCGCCCATATCATAGCCTGTGCCAATCCGAGCGCGCAGGTCACCACGCTGTTCTATCGCGCGTATCTCACCCATATCGGTCACAATACCTGTAAACATGGTTTAGCCTCCTGAACTCGCTGATGACCTAGTGGGGTCGTAAGGCCATGACAAGTCGAAGGCCGTGCCACTCTGGAGTGCGGGTGTTTGGTCGCACGGAGACAATAGCTTAATTTTGTCTCAATCTTGCTGTAATATGAAAAGAAAAGAGCAGCATCTGAGATCACAGGCCCCATGAGACACCCATTCGAACGGTCGACACCGCAAACGCGCGTGTTTCTCTTTCTCCAGGGCCCGCACGGCCCGGCTTTTTTTCAACTTGGCTGTTTGCTTGAGCGCGCCGGCGCTCAGGTCTGGCGCGTGGGCTTCAACGCCGGAGATCGTTTTTTCTGGCGCGACGCGAAAAGCTATATTGGCTTCAACAAACCGCAATCCGAGTGGAGCACCTATTTTCGCGACCTCGTCGCCCGAAAGGGTATCAGTGACTTGATCGTCTACGGCGACACCCGACCCGTCCATACTCAGGCCATCGAAGAGGCGCGTTCTCTCGGCCTTACGATCCATGTCTTCGAAGAAGGATATCTACGACCCTATTGGATTACCTATGAACGCGGCGGCGCGAACGGTCATTCGCGATTGATGAAGATGAGCGTCGCGGAGATGCGCGAGAAGCTCGCTCAGTCTGACACAGATACAGCACTCCCGCCGGCAAGCTGGGGAGATATGCGGCAACATGTTTTCTACGGCGCTTTGTATCACGGTTTGGTCCTGCTGGCGGGGCGGAAATATCCTTATTTCAAACCACACCGGGCGATGAGTGTCAGGCAGGAATTCAACCTCTATCTGAAACGTTTCTTGCTCATGCCGTTGCATGCCGTTGAACGCCAGCTCGCGTCACGACGTATTCGACGTGGCGGCTTCCCATACCACTTGGTATTGTTGCAACTTGAACATGACGCATCCTTCTGCGCCCATTCTAAATTTGCCACGATGAGCGATTTTCTGGAGATCGTTCTGCGCGGGTTTGCCCAAGGCGCCCCAACGCATCACCATCTTGTTGTCAAAGCCCACCCGCTTGAAGACGGGCGCACCCCAATCCGCTCAGAGTTGCGAAAACTGATCCGCCGCTTTGGGCTAACGGATCGCGTCCATTACGTGCGCGGGGGCAAGCTGGCGCAGCTTCTAGATGAGACGCGGAGCGCCGTGACGGTCAATTCAACTGCGGCGCAACAGGTATTGTGGCGGGGCATTCCACTGAAAATCTTTGGTCAAGCGGTTTATGACAAACCCGAGTTTGTGTCGTCTTTGCCTTTGCCGTCATTTTTTGCTCGCGCAGCGCGTCCGGACCGCCGAGCCTACAGAGATTTTCGCAGATATCTTTTGGAGACCAGCCAAGTTCCCGGCGGGTTTTACGCCGCTCGTAGTCGCCGACAATTCCTGCGACAGGCCGTCGATATGCTGCTGGCCGGGGAAGATCCTTATGACGCTCTGGCCGTGGGCAGCGCGGCGCTCCGGCAACAGTTGCAGCTCATAAAGTAGCGAAACCACTCTAAAATGTGGTGTTTTGGGCGATTCCGGCCTAGAACAAGCAAAAAAATACGAGGCAGTTTTCAAGGAGTCGGGACGTGACGCTTCCGAATAAAAACGTGAGTCGGCTGGTGCTGGCCGTTGTGGTTATGGCTATAACCGCAGCGTGCACTCTCCCGCGGACGGGACCCACAAAGAACGAGATTTATGCAGGATCTGTTCAACGCTCTGGGGATGCATTCATCGTCACAGTAAATGATCGTGTCGCCCGCGCGACCGCCGTATCTCCGGCGCTTGGGTTTTCGGACGAATTCAAAAATGCCGGCGTTGTTGGATCAGACACCATCCAGCCCGGCGATACGTTGGGCCTGACGATCTGGGAAAATGTGGATGACGGACTGCTGGCCGGAACAGGCGGCAGCCAAACTGTTCTGCAAGAGGTTCAGGTTGACGGAACGGGCTTTATCTTTGTGCCCTATGCCGGACGTATTCGCGCAGCTGGTAACACGCCTGAGGCCATCCGACAGATCATCACTGCCAAGCTCGACGAACAGACCCCTGACCCTCAGGTTGAAGTGCGCAGGCTGGCTGGCGACGGCGCCACCGTATCGCTGGTAGGCGCGGTCGGCGCACAAGGTGTTTATCCTATCGAACGCCCAACGCGCACCCTGTCTGCAATGCTCGCGGCCGCCGGCGGCGTGACCATCGAGCCGGAGATTGCGCAGATCATCGTCATCCGCGGCAACTCGCGCTCGCAGGTCTGGTTTCAGGATCTGTTCGATAATCCCGAACTCGACATTGCGTTGCGCGGCGGAGACCGCATCCTCGTTGACGTCGATACGCGGGCTTTTACGGCAATTGGCGCCACAGGCGGTCAGGCGAGACTGAACTTCCCATCCCCAACCATTTCGGCTGTCGAAGCGATTGCTCAGGTTGGCGGTTTGAACACGCAGATTGCCGATCCAACCGGTGTGTTTGTGCTGCGCAACGAACCTGCCGAAGTGGCCAACCAGGTTTTGGGTCGCAATGACCTTGTTGGAGCACAACGACTGGTCTACGTGCTGGATTTGACCGAGCCCAACGGTGTATTTCTCGCCCGAGATTTTGCCATACGGGATGAGGACACCGTGTATGTGACAGAGGCACCCTGGGCTCAATGGTCGAAGATTCTCGCCCCGATCACGGGTACCCTGGGCTCAGTGGGATCAATCGCAAATCTCAGCGATAGCCTTTAGTGGTCTCTCCGCATTGGGTTGACCCACCCGCCCCACAGCGGGTGTTTTACACCAATGCGGGATTTCTACGCCAAGCGCGCCTGCGTCGTATAGCGAAACTGTCAGGCTTCAATTTGCAACTGCCTCTACCAGGCAGGCGTCCCGGCGCCGACGATCTGGTGGCTGTCTGGGGACGATCGCCCTACGCCGCACGGGGTGAAGCGCTGGCAGCCAAAAGTGGCGCCGCAGTTATCCGGTTCGAAGATGCATTCTTGCGCTCGATTTTTCCGGGTCGTTCTGGCGCACCCCCTTTGGGTTTGCTGATCGACCGTTCCGGCGTCCATTTCGACCCGGACACGCCGTCTGATCTTGAAACACTCCTCGCTACGCATCCGCTGGACGACACTGCGCTAATGGACCGGGCTCGAGGTGCCATTGCACGGATCCAAGAGGCGCATCTCACCAAATACACCGCCTTCGACCCCTCAGCCAAGGTCCCCGATCCAGGTTACGTGCTGGTTCTTGATCAGGTACGGGAGGACGCCTCAATCCGATATGGCGGCGTCGACGCCAACACGTTTCGCGAAATGCTCTATTACGCACAGGAGGATCATCCCGGCGCACAGATCCTGATCAAAACCCATCCTGAGACGCGCGCAGGCTTTCGGCAGGGGTACTTCAGCCATACAGATACTGGACCTCGAATCAGAATGTTTGCCGACCCAGCAAGCCCCTGGACCCTGCTTGAAGGTGCGATCGCGGTCTACACCGTGTCGTCGCAACTGGGGTTCGAGGCGATTTTTTCGGGGCATAGGCCAAATGTCTTCGGTCGCCCCTTTTACGCAGGATGGGGCCTGACCGAAGACCAACATCCGCTAAGCCTACCACGCCGAGGTCGCCAACTCAGCCGAGCACAGCTCTTTGCAGCGTCGATGTTGCTCTATCCGCGTTGGTATGATCCCTGCCGCGACAGAATTTGCCAAATGGAGGATGCGCTGGACGCCTTTGAAGCCGAGACACGCTCCTGGCGCGAGGATCATCTCGGTTGGGTTGGTAGCAACGTTCGGCTTTGGAAAAGGCCGCATATGCAGCGTTTTTTCGGCCGTCACACCCCGATGCGATTTGCCGCGACCCAAGCGAAATCCGAGGAAGCGACAAAGCGCGACACACGACGCATTATGGTCTGGGCATCAAGGGCACCCGACGGCCCGATCGTGCCACGTGTCGAAGATGGATTTCTGCGCTCGCGCGGGTTGGGGGCAGAGCTCGTCCCGCCGATTTCCTTAATCTGCGACCGGACAGGTATCTATTACGATCCCCGCCGCCCTAGCGATCTTGAGGCACTTATCGCGAAACGCGCCGTGCTGCGTCCTGATCAACAACGGCGAGCCGGAGATTTGATTTACGCGATCAACGCGGCCGGGCTAAGCAAGTACAATCTCGGCCAGGGGCTGCCGGACCTGCCCCACGGCCGCCGCGTATTGGTGCCCGGACAGGTCGAAGACGATGCCTCTATACGCCTAGGAGCCGGCGCAATCACCACCAACCTGGCGTTGCTGGAAGCCGCGCGCGCCGCCCATCCCGATGCCGTGTTACTTTACAAGCCGCATCCCGATGTAGAGGCCCGCCTTCGCCCGGGCCATGTCAGCAAGGACGCGTTGGACGGGCTTGAAGCCAAGCTGATGCCTCAGACCGACCCGGGGCTTCTGTTGCGGGAGGTTCAAGAAGTCTGGACCATGACGTCGCTTCTGGGCTTCGAGGCCCTATTGCGGGGCGTTGCGGTGACCACAACGGGTGCACCGTTCTACGCCGGTTGGGGTCTGACCAACGACCTGGGTGACGTGCCGATTGACCGACGAACGGTCCGACCAACGCTTGAAGGGTTGGTACATGCCACGTTGATCGATTATCCGCGTTATCTTGATCCTGTGAGCGGCTTGCCCTGTTCGGTAGAGGTGGCCGTTGAGAGGTTGCGCACGGGCGAGGTCGCGCATCCGGGATCGCTCAATAGGTTGCTCTCTAAACTTCAGGGCGCTTTTGCCTCGCGCGCGGGTCTTTGGCGCTAGTTGCTGCACGTCC
>JBCCNY010000210.1:0-5996 GCA_039025595.1 Pseudomonadota bacterium
GTCACGCTCTTCACGATGCATCTGCTCCGCGCGATCCCGAATGCGGGCAAATACCTGGAGTTTTCGATTGAGGGTGCCGATTACTACCCTTGGCAAGACGGTCTTTTTCGGACCGATCCCTATGGGATCGAGGGCGGTCAGGCAGTTGTAAGCGAGGCGCCGGGCTGGGGGATCGAGATCTCAACGGACTGGCTTGCAAGATCGCAATATCGGGTTAGCGAAATCGAAGGGTGATAGGTCACGGTTCCGAATCAAGGACAGGCCATCTGGCCGGTCAGCCACGCAATGAAGGTCTCGCTCGCAGCGCTTGAATCGTCTTGCGACGGGGGAATGAGAAAATAGGCCTCGGTCACCGCGACGCTGCCCGAAAAGGGCCTGACAAGGGCGCCGGCGGCAACGTAATCAGCGGCCAACGTGTCATGGCACATCACCATGCCCCCACCTGCCAGGGCCGCGCTCATTCCGACGAGATATGTTGAGGCCAGCGTGACATCGCCGGCCCGGTCGAAGTGGTGACGACAGGCGTTTGCCCAAAGATCCCACGTGACCATCATGCCTGCGCAATCAAATAGTTCAGCCGTATCGAGATCGAAGTGGCCGTCCTGATAGCTGGGTGCACAGACCGGGTAGGCTTGATCCTGGGTCAGCCGAATGGCCCGGTCCGGCATATCGCCTGAACGTCCGAAACGGATTTCGACACTCCGATCGACCGTCAGGTCGCGCGGTTCCCAGAGCGATGTCGTGATGTTCAGCCGCAGCCAGGGGTAACGATTGGATACTTCTTTCAGGCGCGGCGCAAGCCAATGCACGGAAAAGGAAAGGTTGCAATGGACGTTCAAGCGCTGCGCGGGGTCTGTACCGGTGAAAGAGCGCGTGCCGCGCACAAGCACGTCAAAGGCTTCTCGGACCGTCGGCAGATAGTTCATTCCGGCTTCAGTGAGACGCAAGGCACGCGTTTGGCGCACGAACAGTCGGTGGCCCAGAAAATCCTCTAAAGAGCGGACATGCTGGCTGACGGCGGATTGCGTTAGGTTCAGCTCCTCTGCGGCAAGCGTGAAGGACAGATGCCGCGCCGCCGCCTCGAAAGCACGGAGCCAGGACAGTGGAGGAAGACCGCGTGCGCTCATACGGATAAGTTACACATTAATTTTATTAATGCTATGGCATGAAATCCATCATTTGTCTTTTTTCGGATGTTCCGGCAGGCTGTTAGAAACAGGAGAACGCATCGATGTTGCACGCACATAGCCAGCCGACCCGCGCGAATATGGACTTCTGGGAAGAGCGCGTTGATCTTGCCGCTGCCTTTCGCTGGACTGCGCGACTAGGTATGCATGAAGCGGTGGCCAATCATTTCAGCCTGTCGGTTAACGACGATGGCACGCAGTTTCTGATGAATCCCAATCAGATGCATTTCAACAGGATCAAAGCGTCTGACCTTTTGTTGCTTGATGCCAATGATCCCGAAACTCTGAGCCGTCCAGGCGCACCGGACATCACCGCCTGGGGGCTGCACGGATCGATCCACCGCCGGTGTCCGCACCATCGCTGCCTGATGCATGTCCATTCGGTCCATGCCACGGTGCTGGCTTGCCTGGCAGACAGTACGTTGCAGCCAATCGATCAAAACACCGCCATGTTCTATAACCGCTACGTGATTGACGACAATTTTGGCGGGCTCGCCTTTGAGGAAGAGGGCGAGCGTTGCGCCGGTATGATGAGTGATCCCGCCAAGAAAGTTATGATCATGGGCAATCACGGTGTGCTGGTGGCGGGCGATACGGTCGCGCAATGCTTCAACCGGATGTACTATTTCGAGCGCGCGGCAGAGACTTACATCCGCGCTTTGCAAACCGGGCAGAAACTTCGCGTTTTGAGCGACGAGATCGCTGAGAAAACGGCGCAGGAGCTCGAAGACTACCCGGATCAAGATGACCGGCACCTGGCGGAGCTGCGCGCTCTGCTCGATGCAGAAAACAGCGATTACGCGAGCTAGACATGACCAAAGAGATTCGAACAAATGCCGCCTCTTCGGGGGTGAAGCTGAACGCACGCGTGATGAAAAATCTGGCGGTGCGTTCTGACCGCCCCGGGTTGGTCTATTTGGCCAAATGGGCCGGACTTCTGATCGCGACGGGGACACTCATCGTCTGGACGTTGGGCACGGTCTGGATGTGGCCCGCAATGCTGGTCTACGGGATCGTGTTGTGCGTGCCTGCTTATGCGATCAGCCATGAAACGGCGCATGGCACCGCGTTCAAAACTAGCTGGATCAACGAGGCGGTGCTTTGGGTCAGCTCGTTTATCTACATGGAAGAACCGCTGCATCGGCGCTACACCCACACCAACCATCACATGTATACATGGCACGTGGGTAAAGACACCCAAATGCCCTTTGACACACCGATGGGCCTTGGCGGCTGGATCACAGAAGTGACCGGTTTGGGCCTTGCGCGGTTTCATGGCCATGTGTTCTGGTTGCTGGCTACGCGCCAGTATAGCGACATGATGCGTCAAGCCTGCCCCGAAAGCGTGTTTGGCAAGATGACCCGCAATGCACGGATCATGATTGCGCTTTATGCCGCGATGATCATCGCACCGTTGTTCGGGGTCTGGTGGCCGGTCTGGCTTTTTGTTGTGCCACGCGTGCTGGGCGCACCCGTGATGCTGCTTTTCACATTGTTGCAGCATGTCGAGCTTCAGGAAAACTCGCCATCAATTCTGGAAAGTACGCGCAGTTTTGTCACAGGTCCTATGGGTGCCTTTCTTTACATGAACATGAACCATCATGTAGAGCACCACCTCTATCCTCAGGTTCCGTTTCACGCCCTGCCGGAGCTGGCGGAGGCGGTGGGTGATCAGGTGCCGCAGCCGGATCCTGGGTTTTTTCGGTGTCATTGGGATGTGCTTGTCGTGGTCACACGCCGCAGCCTGGGATGGTCGACCAAGGCAAAGACGCTCCGTCAGGCCGAGCATATGATCACCGATGGTGGCCCGGTGGAGCGTTTCGCGCAACGAACGATGTAGCAGGCGGCTTGGGCTGGTCTGTGCAGGACAGTCAGGTCAGGCGCGACCCGCGTCCGATGACAGTGTGACGGCGCTAATCCCCAGCTTTCCGAGCGCGGCTTCCCACTTGCCGTGATCGTCGGCATCGAAAACGATGGCTTTGTCTGCATCCACGGTCAGCCAGGCGTTCTGACCGATCTCGGCCTCCAGTTGGCCGGGCCCCCAGCCAGCATAGCCAAGCGCAACCAGATTGCGCACAGGACCCCGTCCGCCCGCCAGATCTTCGAGGATGTCGAGTGTCGCTGTCATCGCGAAGTCATTGTTCACGTCGAGGGTCGAGATCGTCGACCGGTACCCGAAATCGTGCAGAACAAAGCCGCGACCATGCTCGACCGGTCCGCCAAAATGCACCGGCAAATCACGCGCATCCCGGGATACGTCAATCTTTAGCTGATCGAACAAATCCCGAAGCCGCAGGTTGTCCGCACGTTTGTTCACAATGAGGCCCATGGCACCCTCGTCGGAATGGGCGCACATAAAGACGACGGATTGTTCAAAGCGCGGATCGCCCATGCCGGGCATCGCGATCAGGAGTTTTCCATTCAGCTCTATCGCGCTCACTTGGCTGCCCGTTTCCGCCGCATTCTCCCTAAAATGAAGCCGCGAGCGGCTGCCTGCAAGAGGGCTTGCCGCGATGCGTTGCAATTTCTCGCTCGATTGTGAGTTGGCAAGCCCACTGACAACCATCAATTAGGCACAATGACGAGAGGATTGGGTTTAATCTGGACGATGTTATGCGCGTTGCTTGCAAGCCAGGCGGCGTCGCAATCTATCGAGGATGCAATCGATGCGCGCCTGCTCACCGGGTGGCGCGCAACTGATGGCTCGCATATCGCCGCACTTCAAATCGATTTGGCGCCAGGTTGGAATACATATTGGAGAGCGCCGGGCGATGCGGGGATCCCCCCGTTTTTTGATTGGTATGCTTCGGAAAATCTGCAGGCTGTTGATGTCGAATGGCCGAGCCCCACGGCCCTGAAGCAGGGACGTCACACGACGATCGGTTATGAGGGGCAGGTGATTTTGCCACTTCGGATACGCCCGGACACGCCGGGGCGCCCGATCCAACTTGCAGGCGAGATTGAGCTCGGGATTTGCAGGGATATTTGTGTGCCGGTTCGGCTTGATGTGTCGCAAGCGCTGTCTCCGGCCTCGACGCGACCTGATCCGGCGATTGTCGCGGCTCTGGCAAACCGGCCCTATACGGCGAGCGAGGCCGGTGTAGGCAATGTGGCATGTCGGCTGTCGCCGGTTTCCGGTGGGTTGAAGCTGACGGCGGAGATCACGATGAAACCTTTGGCTGGTTCGGAACTCGTTGTTGTCGAATCCAGTAACCCGTATCTATGGATTGCGCCCGCCACGACCCGTCGTGTGAACGATACACTCTTTGCCGAGACTGTTGTTCAACATGTTGACGGCATCGGCTTTGCCCTTCAGCGATCCAATCTGCGACTAACGGTGTTGGGCCAAGGCATCGCTGTTGATGTTCAGGGCTGCCGCGCCGGTTGAAGTATCCGCCGTAAATTCCATGCACTTGTCGCATAACAAAGACCCACAATAACGACACTACCCGCCCAGAAAAGGATGAGCGCCCGGTTGCCGCTAGCCGCAGCACTGCCTTCATCCATGAGGGTGTCCAGAAACGGCAAGGCGTTTCCATAGACTGCGAAGCCCCCGAGCGTCGCAACAAACCATAGTGTCAAAAGCGCGGCGCATACCCGAACGGTTCTGCCAATTCGGACGTCTGACGCGCGGAGGCCGAACATCATGGCGTTCTTGTATCGGGACAGATCGTGTTGGATCGCTAGAAGAGCTGGCACGACAAGCAGAACGAGGATCATGCCGAACCCTAGTCCGTAGACAAGCGTGATCACGGTTGGCTTCATAAACTGCGCCTGAACCGATTGTTCAAAGAGCAGCGGCACAAGGCCAAAGACGGTCGTGAGTGTTGTCAGAAAAACGGGGCGCAAACGGTCCACCGCGCCCTCAACAATCGCCACGGGCATGGCCTGGTCTCTTGCATGTTCATCAATCGTGCTCACCAGGACAATGGAGTCGTTGATGATAATCCCGGTCAAACCCAGAAGCCCAATAACCGTGAACATACTCATAGGCACATCCCACACATCATGCCCCCAGATGGTTCCCGTCAGGCCAAAGGGGATCACGGCCATGACAATAAGCGGTCGTGTCCAGCTCGAGAAGACAAGCGCGAGCACAAGATAGATCCCGGTGACAGTGAAGGCAAAGGCGACGCTGGCATCCATCAAGAACTCGCGTTCTTGCTCCGCCAGACCGCTCAAACGCCAGCTGACTTGTAAATCGTTGGCGATCTCCGGAAGCACCGTCGTTGATAGCAGGGTCGATATTTCGGCTGCGCGCGCGGGATTTTTCTCATCGACATCGCCGCTCACGCTGACAACACGCACCCCGTTTTCGCGACGCACCTCTGAAAAGCCGATACGTGACTTGACCTGAACCACATCCGCCAAAGGCACATAGCTGCCATTCGTGGCACGTATTTGAATCCGTTCCAGAAAATCAGCCGAGAGTTCGCTTTCAGGCAGTGATACCCTGATTTCCGCTGTTCTTTGCCCATCCGGGAAGCGGGCCGCTTCGATCCCGTTGAAACGAGCCCGTAAATCACGCGCAAGGGTGTCGATTGTCAGACCAAGCGCCTGACCCTGCGGTGTCAATTCGAGGATCAGTTCGTCTTTGTCGTAGCTGAGGTTATCTTCGACGCCAGTGACTTCGGGCAAATCCACCAACGCGTCCTGAAGCTTTTTGGCCGCAACACTCAGGATCTCGGGCGGAGCGCCGAAAAAATCGACGCTCAGTGCTGCGCCGCCCGGTCCATTCCGCCATCCACGAAAACTCAACTCTTCGACCAAAGGGTGCCGTTCTACCTGATCGCGTAGCGCGGCGGCAAA
>JBCCNY010000211.1:0-5966 GCA_039025595.1 Pseudomonadota bacterium
ACCCGCGCGCCGGCAAGAGCATAGGCCTTGGAAAAGGTCCGCAGCACAACCGTGTTTGACGCGCCAACAAGGTCAAAGACGGGACGCGCGCACTGCGTATCGAATTCCCCATAGGCTTGATCGATCACGAGGATAACCTCCGGTGGCAGCGCCTCGCGCAGCTTCAGGATGCTGTCATTGGCGATCCGCGTTCCTGTCGGGTTGCCGGGATTACAGAGAAAGACGATCCGGGTGCTTGGGTTTACAGCCTTACCCAACGCCTCGATGCTGACGGTCAGATCCGTCTCCGCTGCGCGCAGATGCTGCGCTCCGACCTGCTGGCAGGCCGTGTCGACGAAAAGATATCCGTATTGTGAGCCCACCACATTGTCGCCCGGACCGACAAAGGCGCGGATCAACGCCGCGATCAACTCCATGGAACCGGCGCCGCACATGATCTGATCTTTCTGCACATCGTGGACCGACGCGATGGCCTCACGCAGATCTGTCCAGTCCGGATCGGGATAGAGCGCGGCCATGCTGGAGCTCAGCGACGCCGCCTCCAGTGCTGCCGGGCTGGGGCCAAACGCGCTTTCATTCTGGTTCAAGGACGTCCAGCCTTCGGGCGCGGGGTCCGACAGCGCGTAGGCCGCCATCGCGGCAATGCTGGGCTGTGCTGCAACACCGCTCATGATGGCTCCCCATAGTCGCGTTGCGCCGCTTTGGGGCTGACAAATCCCAGTGCCAGATCGCGCTCCAGAGCCTCGGGCTCTCTTTGCGCCGGATCGCCAAAGCCCCCGCCGCCTGGTGTTTCCACGATGAGCTGCTCGCCGGGCTCAATGCGCAATTCGCATTTGCCCGGTGCGTCCTGCTCGTGTCCCGACACGCGAATGCGCCCCAGGGCGCCCGGTTGCCCACCCGCGCGTCCTGCCGCCGCGTTATGGATCCGTTCGACGGACAAAAAGACCATGAAAGGCTGATCCCCCGCAGGCGCAATCTCCAGTCTCTGGCCCAATCCGCCACGAAACTGCCCGGCACCTCCGGAATCTGTGAGCAACTCGCGTTTCCAGACGACCACTGGCGCGACCGCCTCAATGATTTCCGCCTGACTGCCCCAGACACCGGACGGATATGCCGTGGCCGAGAGCCCGTCGGAGCTTGGCCGCGCGCCGGTCCCGCCATTATGCACAAGCTCGAGCGCAAAGGATCGGTGTCCGGCATGTGCACTATCGGGCGTGTGGCGCATCGGCAGATCGTAGAGGCAGGACGCGCCTTCTGCCGGCACGCGGTCCGGCATGGCCTGATGCAGACAACCCAGCACCAGATCGGGTGTCATCTGCCCCAGGGCGTGGCGCATGGCCACCGGCGCGGGTGGTTGAGCGTTGAGGATGCAACCGGGCGGGGCCACCACCTCGAACAGGGCCAGAGAGCCGGCATTGTTGGGAATATCGGGGCCGATGAGACATCGCATGGCGAAAACAGAATAGGCGGCGGCGTAGTTCAAAGGCACGTTGATGCCTTTGGCAGAGCAACCCGACGTACCCTCGAAAT
The DNA here is from genome assembly GCA_039025595.1 of Pseudomonadota bacterium. Lineage (GTDB taxonomy): Bacteria > Pseudomonadota > Alphaproteobacteria > Rhodobacterales > Rhodobacteraceae > Roseovarius. Next base: position 1,531 of record JBCCNY010000211.1, read on the forward strand.
CGAGCGTGATCTTGTCCTTTGCAATGGTCAGCGTTGCGTGCAGCTCGAGCTCTGTTTCATACCCATCGACCCGCAGCGCATTGCGATAGACCCCTGCCGGAAGGGCCGCGATCGCTTCGACCGTGCCGCGCTGCGATGTGGCGATGATATGCTCGGCCAAGACGTTGAGATCTTTCAGGCCGAAATCCTGCATCATGCGCACCAGCCGATCTGATCCCGCCTCGCAACAGGCGATCAGCGCGTAGATGTCGCCCTCATTGGCGATGGGTTCGCGGGAATTGGCCTTCACGATGCTCATCAGCAAGGCATTGATTTCGCCCTTGTCGACGAGCTTGCAAGGAGGGATTAGCAGCCCCTCGTCGAAGACATCCGTTCCCTCCGGCCCCATACCGCGCCCGCCAAGATCGGCGAGATGCGACGTGCAGGAGGTAAAGCCCACGACACCGGCCTCGCCGAAGACCGGCATCATCAGCAGAAAGTCATTGAGATGCCCCGAGGCCAGCCAGGGATCGTTTGTCATGTAGATATCGCCAGGCTGCATCTCGTTGGTGGGAAAGCGCGCCATCAGGTTTTTGACCGCCTCGGCCATGGTGTTGATATGCCCCGGCGTGCCCGTCACGGCCTGCGCCAGCATCCGGCCTTCGATATCGAAAATCCCGGCAGAGATATCACCTGATTCCCGGACGATGGGCGAAAACGCCGCCCGGATCAGCGTCTGGCCCTGCTCTTCGACCAGTGCGAGCAACCGGTTCCACATGACCTGAAGATCGGCTTTCGAAAACTCTGTCATGCGGGTGCTCCGGTATTGCGGGTCAGCACCAGATTGTCCGCGCCATCCACCAAGGCCGAGAAGTCGGCGGCCACGAAGGTCGTCGTTTGCGGCTCGGTGATCAAAACGGGCCCATCGAGGTGCATCCCCCGTGAGAGGGTGCGGCGTTCGACATGTCTGGCGTCCCGGGTCCGGCCCAGAACATCGCAGAAGATCTTGCACTCGGATCCGAGCGGGGCCAGCTGCGGGGGTGCGACCTTTGCCACGGGTTCAGGTCTTGAAACACTGGTGCCGAAGCGCAAAGCCCAGTTCAGAATTTCGATATCCATGCCGGGAACCGCGCGAGAGAATTGCGCGGCATAACTTTCCTCGAATAGCCCGGTCAGCGCCGCAACGTCTCCTAGACCCAATGCGTTTTCCGGCAGCGCGATTTCAATCTCATGACCCTGGCCGTGATACCGCATGAAAGCACTTCGCGACAACGCAAGTTCGGCCTCAGACGCACCTTGCCGGACGATCATGCGCGCCTCGTCCTCCATATCGTCGAGCATTGCGTTGACCGCTTTGAAGTCCAAAGAGCGCAGCATAGAGTAATAGCTTCGCACCGTTTCAAAGGAGACGGGCGCGTAGAGAAAGCCCAAAGCCGACCCGACCCCCGGATTGGGTGGGATCACGATCCGGCCGACACCGGCGGCGCGCGCCAGGCGGCAGGCATGGAGCGGACCGTTCCCGCCAAATGCGATCATCGTTCGCGCGGTGATATCCTTGCCCGATTCAACAGCGTGCATCCGCGCCGCGCTGGCCATGTTTTCGTCGACCATGCGGCTGATGCTGCGGGCAGCGGCGTCTATGCTGTCACCCATGGGATCCGCAATCGCGTCGGCGATCGATTGACGCGCCGCGTCTACATCAATGTCGAATTGACCCTCTGCGAAGAGGTCAGGTCGGATGTAGCCCAATGCGACATCGGCATCGGTGACAGTTGGATCTGTTCCGCCCCGTCCGAAGGCAACGGGTCCGGGCTCCGACCCCGCGCTTTCCGGGCCGACCGCCATACGGTCGAGCCGGTCCACCTGGGCGATTGATCCGCCACCTGCGCCGATCTCGATCATGTCGATCACCGGGATGCGCACGGGCATGCCTGAGCCTTTGATGAAGCGGGCAGCACGAGCGATCTCAAACTGGCGCGAGGTTTGTGGGCGCGCGTCATCTATTAAACAGAGTTTGGCCGTGGTGCCCCCCATGTCAAAGGACAGCACCGCGTCGAGATCCAATTGCGCAGCCGTCCGTGCGGCGAGGATTGCACCGCCGGCAGGTCCGGATTCTACCAACCGGATCGGAAGCCTTGCCGCCGCCTCCAGAGCGCACATGCCGCCCGAGGCGGTCATCATCAGAACAGGGCAGCGCACGCCAGCGTCGAAAAACCGGCGCTGAAATGCATCGAGATACCGCGCCATCATTGGTTGGACATAGGCATTGGCAGCCGTCGTACAGAGACGGTCGAATTCCCGCGCTTCGGGGCTGATTTCGGACGAGATTGAAATCGTTAGGTCAGGAAGAGCCTTGGCCAGCAGATCGCGCAGCCGCTCTTCGTGGGAAGAGTTGGCATAGGCATGCATGAGGCAGATCGCCAGCGCTTCCGCGCCGCTTGCCCGCAGATCTTCGACCACAGCCGGAAGGACGCTTTCGTCCAGAGGCAGCAACACCTCCCCGGCAGCCGATATGCGTTCTGAGATCGTGAAGGCGCGATCCCGCGGCACCAGCAGGTCGGGTTTCTGAATGTCGATATCGTACTGACTATAGCGCCGCTCATAGCCGATCTCGAGAATATCGCGAAAACCCTGGGTCGTCAGGCTGGCCACGCGCGCGCCGCGTCTTTCGATCAGCGCATTTGTCGCCAGCGTCGTGCCGTGAATGAAGGTTGAGATCTTACCGGGTATTTGCCCGCAGGCTTCCAACGCACGGTTTAATCCCTCGATCGCCCCATCGGACGGATTGTTCGGCGTTGTTAGCGTTTTGGCCGAAGCGCGAACCGCACCGGTGGCATCAACAAGAACGGTGTCTGTAAATGTGCCGCCGATATCGATTGCGAGGCGAAGAGCAGAAGAAATGGAGGACATGTGCAATCTTCATTGAATAGAGGAAGGCTAAGAGATCAAACCAAGATGCCGTTCCGACCGTCACCAGATCGCATCCCGTCGCCCGACGGTTCATCACGTCCATTATTGCACAGTTTTTCGCGCCCATTGCGCTCTCCAAAATGGGCAGCTGCTTGCCCGGCATAGAGAATTTTAGGTTGGTATCGCAGGATGCGTCAAGCGCACCTTTTCCGGACGGAACACCTTCCATTGGGCGTCAAAAGCCTGGTGAGCCTCCCGATTTTGGTAAAAAAAGTGAACCACATTCGGCGTTTCTCGGTTGAATACCGCCGGATAGAGGCTATGACCCCCAATGGCAGCTTGCACCCGTGAGGAGATGGGTGCTTCGAACTGGCTGTACGAACCAAATCAAAGGGAGGGTTCCATGAAATATTCTCCAACATCCAGGCGCGCGGCACTGCGCACGCTTGCAGGCGCCGGGGCAGCCACACTTGCCGCGCCGCACATCGCCACTGCCCAGGGTGAAACCACGACCTGGCGCATTCAAACGTCTTGGCCGGGTGGCGCTGGGCTGGAAATCTTCAAGAACTGGTGCTCGACCATCGTTGAAAAAACCGGTGGAGAGCTCGCCTTTCAGCCGTTTGGCGCAGGTGATGTTGTCGGGGATTTTCAGCTCGCAGACGCCGTAAAAAACGGTGTGCTTGAGGCGATAAACCCGTTCACCATCTATTATCAGGGGATTATCCCGGCCGCGACCTTCATGACCAGCTATCCGCTCGGATTGCGAAATCCGCATGAATGGGATGTATTCTATTACTCACTTGGCGGGCTGGATATCGCCCGCGAGCTGTTCGAGGCTCAGGGCCTTCATTTCGTTGGACCAGTTCATCACGGACCCAACATCATCCACTCCAAGGTGCCGATCCGCTCTGTCGACGATTTCGCGGGCCGCAAGATGCGCCTGCCGGGCGGCATGGTTGCCGAGGTCTTCAACGAAATCGGCGCAGAAACGACAGTTCTTCCCGGTTCGGAGATTTTCCCGGCGCTGGAGCGTGGGACGATCGACGTGGCTGATTTCGTAGGTCCTGCGGTCAACTATGCGTTGGGCTTCAGCCAGGTCACAGATTACATCGTGATGGGCCCTCCGGGCTTTATGTCGCTCTATCAGCCGGTAGACCTGATGGACATCACTGTCGGTTTGGACGCGTGGAACGCAGTCAGCCCGCAGATGCAGCAGTTTGTTGAAATGGAAACGCATGTCTATTCAGACATGCATCATGCCGCAATCCAGGCCGCTGACCAGGAAGCTTGGAAACAGTTTGAGGCTGACGGGACAGAAGTAACGCGTCTGACCCAGGACGATGTGGAGCTGATGACAGAAATCGCTGTGCCGATATGGTTCAACTATGCCAACCGCGACAAGGACGCGGCGCGTGTCTTCAAGATCCAGCTTGATTACATGATGTCCGGCTCGCTGGGCTACGTCACGCCGGAGCAAATCGAAGGTCTGACGCTCGATCTCTGAGCTACGTGACTCATTGAGACATCGCACCCCGCCCGGCCTGAAG
>JBCCNY010000212.1:0-5931 GCA_039025595.1 Pseudomonadota bacterium
GGATCTCTGGTGCAGATCACAAGTTTTTGCTTTCCGATCAGATCCACCTCGCGCACGAGCGAGTGGGTCGCTTGGGGGTTGTCAACGCTGCCACAACCAGCAAGGGCGACAATCAATATCAAAAGTGCCGGGCGCAAAAGAACCTCCATATCTGGACTTGGTTACACAATGGCGGCCCTTGGAGGCGACGTCAAATACTGGTGTTGAAACGTGCTCCGGCATCGGTGGGCGTTATCAGACTCACAACTCACGCATCCAGAACTGCAAAGGATGCTCTGTCTGGTTGGGTTGGTCTCGATCCTTCCAGCCAAACTGGGCAATCGCACCTGTAAGTGGGACGTAACCGCGCTTGCGCCAGAATGCATCAAGCGGACGGTAGCAGGCAGGTTTCAGCGGATGGTCCTCAGGTCTGATAACGGCGCAAAAGGCCGCATGGCTGCGCCGAAGCGTTCGGGCATGGGCCTCGCGGGCGTCAAAGAATGCATGGCCTAGACCCTGTCCTCGATATTCCGGCAAAAGAACACTTTCCGCGCAATAGAAGATATCGGTGAGAGGAACGCCGCAATGGTTCAGCGCGGCGCCGAAATCTTCGGCATGATCTTCCATCGGCGTGCCGGTCGATGCGCCCACGAGGCGCTCGCCGTCAAAGGCCGCAACAAGTATCGCATTGTTGCTCTCGCGATAGGATTGCAGGTAGGCCCGTTCATAGGTCATGTCGCCATCATAAAGGTATGGCCAGTCCCGAAACACAGTGATGCGCAGGTTCGCAACATCATCTAACCGGTCGGAAAGCGCGTCGCCAGTCAACCTTTCCAGACGGATCGCGCCGCGTGCGTTCATTGACTGACCTGACGGACCCAATCGGCGAGATTGTAATAAGTCACGACACGAATGATCTTTCCATCCTGAAGTGAGAAAAACGATCCGGCGGGCAAACGGTAGGTCTGACCGTGGGCCTCTGGCAGGCCGGTATCCGTCGCAAGATACGTGCCATTCACCACGTATTCCGCAGCAGCGCGGCGACCGTCGGGCGTAGCAAAGATCACCATTTCGGTGAGGGTCTCATTGTAGCATCGGTTCATGTGATCGCAAAAAGCACGAAACGCGTCGCGACCCTCTCGAACCGCGCCTTCATTGACGTGATGCGCTACGCTCTCCGCAAGACAGTCGATCATGCCGTCGACATCCGAGGCGTTGAAAGCCTCGAAGTAGCGCGCCACCGTCTGATTCATGTTTCACTCTCCGTCGTTTCGCCCCAACGGTCCTTGACCCGTTCAATGATCTGATCGCGAGTCTGGCGATAGGCTTCCAGCTTGGCCTCTCGTCCCTCGACCAGCCCGGTTGGGTCCATGATCGGCCAATAGACAACCTCCAGATGGTAGAGGCGCGTCAATTCCAACGCATGTCGCTGGCTGGCGGGGCTCAGCGCCACGACGAGATCGAAGGAAGACAGATCATCGCCCCATTCCTGCATCTCGTCAAAACTGCGGGTGCGATGACGGGCCAGTTCCACGCCAACCTCTTCGCAGACCGCAATGGCAAAGCCGTCGATATCCATGTCCCCTTTAACACCGGCCGATTGCACGTAAACATCTGTGCCATAGAGCTTTTTCATGATGCCCTCGGCCATCGGGGAACGTACCGCATTGTGGTCGCAGCAAAACAGAATTGATTGCGGCAAAGCCTCGGTCATAGCCGGCTCAGCCCCCGAAATGCAGCACACAGATCAGGGTAAAAAGCCTGCGCGCGGTTTCATTGTCGATCTCAGCTTTTCCGTCGAGCCGCTCTTCCAGAACACGCGCACCCTCATTGTGAATCCCGCGTCGCGCCATATCGATCGTCTCGATCTGGCTGGGGGGCAGGTTCTTGACCGCGTCGAAATAGCTTTCACAAATCGCCCAGTAGTCTTTGACGACCTGTTTGAACGGGCTGAGCGACAGGTGAAATTCGGCGGCCGGATCTTCGGTCTCGGTTCGAATGTCAAAGACCAGCCTCTTTTCACGGATCGACAGAGCCACGCGGTAGGGACCGCCAGGCACCACACGATCTTCTCTATCTGGGAGAACAAAGGTGTTATCCTCAATCAGGTCGAACATCGCGACTTTGCGTTCCTGCTCGATCTCTGGCGTCGGCGGGGGAAGATTGGCGTCATCCAATTCGATATGACTGATGTGGCTCATGGCGCGTCTCCACTGGTCTCGCCGTTCTGGTAGCTCAGTGGAACGCCTCGGGCAATCCGGGTCTCGTACACCAGTCGCAAAATGCACGTATTATCTTGAATCTGCACGCTAATAGACGATCACCGTTTTCGACTGTTTGGAACCGGTGAGACGTCGGCGCGGGTTACATGTCGTTGAGACGATCAAGCCGGGCGCGCACGCTCAGACCATGCGCTTCCAGGCTTTCGGAGATTGCCAGTCGCTCGGCCGCGGCTCCAATGGCGCGCAGCGCACCGGGCGTCATCCGTGCAAGCGTCGTTCGCTTGAGAAAATCCATCACGCTCAAGCCAGAGGAAAACCGCGCCGACCGTGCCGTGGGCAGGACATGGTTCGGTCCACCGACGTAGTCACCGATCGCCTCAGGCGTCCAGGCGCCGAGAAAAATCGCGCCTGCATGGGGTATCTTGGCTGCAAGAGCCTCGGGCTCGGCCACGCAAAGCTCGAGATGTTCGGCGGCAATCCGATTGGCGAGTGCTGCAGCTTCGTCCAGATCGAGCACCGTGATGATCGCGCCGTAGTCGCGCCAGCTCGGTCCAGCAATGGTGCGTCTGTCGAGGGTTTGAAGCCGCTTATCTACTGCTGCAGCAACGGCCTGGCCCAAACCATAATCATCGGTGATCAGGATCGCTTGTGCGTTTTCGTCATGTTCGGCCTGGCTTAGAAGATCGAGCGCGATCCAGTCGGGATCGTTGTCGGCATCTGCGATGACCAGGATTTCAGAAGGTCCGGCGATCATGTCGATGCCCACTTTGCCAAAAACCCGGCGCTTGGCGGCGGCAACAAAGGCGTTGCCAGGGCCGGTGATCTTGTCCACCGGCGCAATCGTGTCGGTTCCATAGGCGAGGGCGGCAATCGCCTGCGCGCCGCCGATGCGATAAATCTCGTCTACGCCCGCGATTTTTGCGGCCAGCAACACTAGCGGGTTCGCTTCGCCATCTGGTGTGGGGACTGTGATAGCCAACCGGCCCACTCCGGCGACTTTCGCCGGAATGGCGTTCATCAAAACCGAAGACGGATAGGAGGCGAGCCCGCCGGGCACGTAAAGCCCCGCCGCCGAGACCGGTGTCCATCGCCAGCCCAGAGTGGCCCCTGCCTCGTCTGTCCAGCTTTCGTCGCGGGGTATCTGTCGGCTATGATAGGCATGAATGCGTGTTGCGGCCAATTCGAGCGCGGCTTGATCCTTGGGCGAGACCTGAGCGATCAACACGTCGATCTCCTTTGCCGAGAATCGGAGATCGTCGCGGCTCAAAGTCACCCGATCATAGCGCTCGGTCAGCTCAATCAAAGCGGCGTCGCCATGTTGGCGAACATCCTCAATGATTGCTTGAACGGCGGCGTCTACATCTGGGCTATCTTCACGTTTGGCCGAGAGCAGAGTTGCAAAAGCCGCGTCAAAATCGGCAGTTTCGGTACTCAGAAAAACGGGCATGTCGGCGGCTCCTTTGCCGGCTTGGCTTACGCATTGCGTCCCAGACCCTCAAGGCATTGATTTGTCGCGTGAGAGGCGACCAACTCAGATTTCGTGATCGGGCGCCAGGCCCGAAGGGGCGCGGTAGGGGCGTGTCACGTCTCGAAGTCGAACCTCCAACGCTTCGACCCGCGCGCGGATGGCGCCGTCACCGGCGAGTGTCAACGTGACATGCCCATCGATATCCTGCCCGGGCTCGAACTGGGCCGAGAGCAATTGCAGGATCGTATCGCTGTCCTTGCGGTCAATACCCTGCGAGGCGATACCCAACACGTTTTCAACGACTAAAAGCGCTTGCACGCGTTCGGCCCCATGTCGCGCGCGTCCAGTATCTTCCCAGCGAAATCGGTTGACCAGAAAGACAAGTTGCTTGTCTCGCGCAAGCCAACGCATTTCCGTGATCGGAAAAACCGCATCCTGGACCAGAGAGGACAGGATCTGCATGTCCTCGTCATCCATGGCCACAAGGTTAAGCGACGCCTCAGCGCCCTCTTCGAAGCGGGCGTCTTCGTTCATGAAGCGGGCACGCGTTCTATTTTTGCGCCTATGGCAGAGAGCTTTTCCTCAACCTTTTCGTAGCCTCGATCGAGATGGTAGACCCGATTGACCACGGTCTCTCCTTTTGCCCCCAAGGCGGCAAGAATGAGCGATACAGACGCCCGCAGATCCGTTGCCATGACAGGCGCGCCCTTGAGCCGTTCCACCCCGGTCACCGTCGCCGTTCCGCCTTGCACATCGATCATCGCGCCCATCCGCATCAATTCGGGCGCGTGCATGAAACGGTTCTCAAAAATACGTTCCTCCAGATGGCTGACGCCCTCTGCCGTACACAAAAGGGCCATCATTTGCGCTTGCAGATCTGTCGGAAAACCCGGGAAAGGCGCTGTGGTGACATCGACGGCGCGCACGGCCCCGTTCTTTCGTGACACTTTCAGGCCCTGATTGGTCTGTTCAACGTCAATCCCAGCTTCATCGAGTTTATCGCAGAAACTCTGGAGCAGTTCGATCTGTCCCCCCAAACACTCAACCTCGCCACCGCAGATCGCGGGCGCCAGCATGTAAGTACCCAACTCGATACGGTCGGTCACGACAGGATGCGTGGCCCCGTGCAAAGCGTCCACCCCCTCGATTGTAATCTCCGGTGTGCCTTCGCCCTCAATCTGTGCGCCCATCTTGCGCAGGCACCGGGCCAAATCCACGATTTCGGGCTCGCAAGCCGCTTGCCGCAAAACCGTCGTCCCTCGGGCCAGCGTTGCCGCCATCAACGCGTTTTCCGTGGCGCCGACCGACACAAACGGAAACTCGACGACGGCACCCTGCAGTCCTTTAGGCGCCCGGGCATGCACATAGCCTTCCTTAAGCTCAAGTTCCGCGCGCATGGCCTCGAGTGCCTGCAAATGCAGGTCAACTGGCCGCGCGCCGATCGCACAGCCGCCTGGGAGAGAGACAACCGCATGACCCTGTCTTGCCAGTAGCGGTCCCAAAACAAGGATCGAGGCGCGCATCTTGCGCACGATGTCGTAATCGGCGACCGGATTGTTCAGCGCGTGGCTCGACAGCGCCAAAACCTGGCCATCCTGAAGGCTTGTCACCTCTGCACCCAGAGAACGCAACAAAGCCGTCATCGTACTGATGTCGCTCAGCCGTGGCGTGTTTGTGAGTGTCAAAGGCTCATCACTGAGTAGTGTGGCTGGCATGAGCGCAAGGCAGGCATTCTTGGCACCCGCAATGGGAACTTGTCCCGAAAGTGGTCCATTGCCGGTGACGACGATTGAGTCCATCTGCTCTACTTTTCCTCTGCTCTGTCCGGTTTTCTATGGTCCGGTTTTGGTTTGCCCGAGGCCTGTTTTTGCTGCGCCTGCATCTTGCGCCGCGCGAGATTCGCTTTGAGCGCCGCCTTGAGGCGTGCGTTCCTGTCATCACTTTCACGGTGTATTTTCATGCTGTTCGCGACGTCGGGACGATTTTTATCATATCATATTGCTACAGTAGTGGCGAAATACCGTCTAGACGACCAAGACGAGATTGCGATTGATGGATGTAGGCGTCACGTTAGCGCTCGCGACGTCCAAATCCGCTGTAGCTCAGTGGTAGAGCGCATCTTTGGTAGAGGGACCACGACTTAAAATGATCTATCTTCACGAGAGGTTGCTGAAAAATCGCTGCTCCGGGGCATGGCAAGGAGCGGAAATCACGTGGTATTTTTATCACGCTTGAGATAGGGACGATTTTGGCGGTATGACC
>JBCCNY010000213.1:0-5921 GCA_039025595.1 Pseudomonadota bacterium
TAAATCGCCAATCTGGTGGATTTGCGCAGGCTTCTGCTGCGGGCGTGAAAACCATGCGTATCCGCGACAACCAGTGTATTGGCCTTAACCGGAAAACTGATTGCCTGTCCGTATCCCATCACCGACAAATCGTCCGTGGTTGCACGAAACGAGCCGAGAGAATGGAAAATGTCTCGGTGGTCATGAGCTGAAAGACTTTGCTCATACTCCCATTCCAACCTCTCCGCCGTCATGCGATGCGAACCCGGCACATAGCTGAACGGACCGTCTTCCTGCTCGACGTCACGCAAAAACAGCCAGCCTTTGGATGTCGCGTGAAAGGTATCCGAATGAAACGTGGTTTGCGGGTCAGGATGCCCATGATCGGGATTGGTGAGAACTGTATGCAATGAGACCAAGGGATCGGCGTCGAAAGAGGCGACATATCGCATTGGCCCCTGAAACTCGTCGCTTCGCACAGCTTTTTTCAGGTTTGGAACGCTGCGCAATACTTCTGGAGACAGAGTTATAAATCGGGTTACTGCATTGCCTTGCTTCAACTCGCGGGCGGGAAATTTCGTTGTCTTGATTTCTTCCAGAAGACCGGAGAAGACTTCGTTCGGGATTGCATTCTCGATCTTAACATAGCCTTGCTCAGCAAACGCGTCGCGAAGATCTTTTGAGGCGAGACGCTCTAACCTGCGTCGTCGCGCATCTGCCATGCGTTCAGCGAGACGAACCCGCCGAACATGGAGCCCCATCTGGTTCAAGTAAGGACTACCGAGAACTGGGTTATCCTTAAATGACTTGGCCCCGGTCGCAACAGCCGCACAGTTGAAGGGAAAAACAACAAGGTTCAACGTACGTTTCATGACACCAGTAAAGCTTATTCGTAGAGTCGCGTGAAGAGCAAAACACCGCTTGGCCTTGGGTCCGATCTCTGTCTTTTCGCAAACCGTCATTCAAACGTTCTTCAAATCGAAACAAAAATCGAGGCCCTCCCACTGGCAGAACTTCCGTGGTCCAGTTTTGTCCGCAGGCTCGTTTTTCAGAAGGAAATTCACGCACGGTCGAGCATCGACGGGCCGTTTGCCCGGTTTCCGAAATCAGTTCTGATCTCACCGGAGTCCCTCTGTTGGGAATAAAGCGATGATCCCCTATACTGCCCCAGCAACAGACTGGCCAAGCCTTGGCGTCTGGATTTTTTGCCAGCCGCTCTCTAAGGCCCGCCAGACGTCCTTTGTCGTCAGATCCAATCGAACTTGCACAAAATAAGCTGTTGACGATATCGTTTTCTCCGCCTAGCGTCGCGCCAAATACGTCGGCCGGTCCGACAGGGAGAATGAGAAAAGAGGCCTTAGGGTCTCTTTTCTTTTTTTTAGCGGGTGCGTCGGACCCTTTGCGCGCAGCACATCGTCCGATGCAGCAAAACCGGGTTGCAACCCCTCGATAGCCTAATTAACTCGGTGCAGAGGCGGTTAGCTAGTCGCAAACCATCGCCTTGCCGACAGTGAGTGATTGGGGGCTTGGATGCCGAAATTACACTATAGCTTGTTGCTGATTGCGTTGGTGACGTTCGGCACATTCGTGCACGCGCAAGAAACTGAAGCACCAGCCGAGGACAGCACCGAGGTTGAAGAAAACGACATCGTCGACGAGACGGAACAAACCGCAACAGATGAGGATGGTTCGACAGAAGAGCTCGATTTGGGACGCGAGGTTGAGACCGATCCGTCTTACATCAAAGAACAATATGGCGACTGGCAGCTGCAATGCTTCCGCACCGAGACGGGGGAAGATCCATGTCAGATGTATCAGTTGCTGCGTGAAGAGGCTGGAAACCCAATCGCTGAATTCACCGTGTTTCGCTTACCCGGCACAGATCAAGCCGTCGCAGGCGCTACAATTGTCGTGCCATTGGGCACCTTGCTGGGTGAGGGTCTGAAAATGACCGTCGATAACGGCACTCTAAAAGCCTACAATTACGCTTTTTGCTCGATGGCCGGCTGCTTTGCCCGTATTGGCTTCACGCAAGAAGATATCGACGCGTTTAAGGTCGGAGGCTCGGCCACCTTGTTGATCGTTCCGGCTCAGGCACCGAACCAGGTGGTCGAAATCACCGCCTCGCTCGATGGTTTTACCGCAGCGTTCAACGAGGTTTCGGTGCTCGAAAACTGAGGGTTTTTCTCAAGCGCGATAGACTAAAGACCTTCAATGAAAGCGACGCAGTGCGAGAACTGCATTCAACCCGCCGAAGGCGAATGCATTGGACAAAGCCACGTTTACCGCAGCTTCGCGCGCCACGTTGGGCACGGCGTCTATCGCGCATTCGGGATCGGATTCCGTATAGCCAATCGTAGGCGCGATGACGCCGTCACGCAGCGCCATGATACAGGCCAACAGCTCCACCGCGCCGGTGCCGCCGATCAGATGACCATGCATCGACTTCGTCGAGGACATCATCAAGTGATCCGCATGGGCGCCAAAGACATCCGCCACAGCGGCGCTTTCGGTTTTGTCATTGGCCGCTGTGCCCGTGCCGTGAGCATTGATGTATCCGACCTCATCCGGCGCAATCCGGGCATCCTTGAGCGCGCCGCTGATCGCCCGCGCGGCGCCATTCTTGGAGGGCATGACGATATCGGCAGCATCTGAACTCATCGCGAAACCCGCAACTTCGGCGAGGATCTCTGCCCCCCGCTTGCGCGCGTGGTCCAGAGCCTCGAAAACGAAAATGCCCGCACCCTCGCCTTGTACCATTCCATTGCGATTGGCCGAAAAGGGTCGGCACCCATCCTTCGACATGACGCGCAGCCCTTCCCACGCCTTCACCCCACCGAAACACAGCATCGATTCCGATCCACCGGCGATCATCACCGGGCTGGCCCCACCATGAACCAGTTGAAACGCCTGAGCCATCGCGTGGTTGGAGGAGGCACAGGCGGTCGACACCGTAAAGGCCGGTCCCTTGAGGTTGAATTCCATCGACACATGGCTCGCCGCGGCATTGTTCATCAGTTTCGGCACGACAAAGGGATGAACCCGGTTCTTGCCATCCTCGTAGACCGAGCGGTAGTTTTCATCGAGGGTCGTCATTCCACCGCCGGAATTGCCGAGTACAACGCCCGCTTTCGCCGCCAGCTCACCCGAAAACTCAAGCCCAGCCTGCGCAATCGCCTCGCGGGCCGCAATAAGCGTGAACTGCGTAAATCGATCGTATAATGAGAGTTGCTGGCGATTAAACCATTCTTCTGGCTCATAATCGCGCACTTGTCCGCCAATTCGGATCGCTAGGCGTTCGACGTCCTGAAATTCAAGCGGACCGATCCCGCAGCGACCTTCGCGCATGGCTTCCAGCGTTTCGTCGACCGTCTGTCCTAGCGCATTGATTGTGCCTGCGCCGGTAATAACGACCCGATTCACGCCTTTTGGTCCGCAACCAGACGTTCTATCCCTGCAACGATGGACGCGACGCTCGAAATATCAAATTCACTATCTTCGGGGGCGTTGGCATTGAAGGGCACCGCAATATCGAAGGCCTCTTCGATGGCAAAGATACTCTCAACCAATCCTAAAGAATCGATACCAAGCTCGTCCAGCGTGCTGGTGAGTTTCACATCTTCAGGCTCCAGAATAGCCTGGTCCGCGATGATCTTGATTACCCGGCTTTCGATGCTCACCTGTGCCACCTTCACGCCTCTTCGGCGAGTGATTTAAAAGGTTTTGGCTTAGAGGAAAAGAACGAGTTCGCTCCGTGCTGCATCATTTGTCGGAACGGGGTGATTGTTGCGCAACCTGCTTTTTGAGAGCGTCCACATCGGAAAAGAGCCGCTTGAGCCGGCGCAGGCCTTTGAAGACCTCGAGCGTGGTCTCCATTTTCATTGCTGGATGCCCCAGAACAACACGACCAGCCGGAATGTTGGTGAACACTTTTGACGCACCACCGGTGATCACATTGTCACCGATGAAGACATTGTCACTCACACCGGTTTTGCCCGCCATCACCACATTGTTGCCCACGCGCACGGACCCTGACAAGCCGCACATGCTGCAGATCATGCAGTCGCGCCCGATCGTACAATTATGCCCGATCTGCACGAGGTTATCGATCTTCGTACCATCGCCGATCACCGTGTCACGGATCGTGCCGCGGTCGATTGCCGAGAGCGCCCCCACCTCGACATCATGGCCCAGTTGCACCGATCCGAGAGAGTGGATGCGCATATAGGATTGATCGAGCGCCTCGCCCTGATCGCCCAACGTCTGGCGCACCTTTTCGATCCCCGAGGTTTCAGGCGTGACAAAGGAGAACCCGTCGCCGCCAATCACCGCGTTGGGATGACCGATGAAACGATCCCCAATGATGACCCGGGCACAAATCCGCACGCCTTCGCGCAGAACGCAGTCTTCTCCCAGAACCGCCTCCGTACCCACGTAGCTCTGCGGGCCAATGACGCTGCGCGCCCCGATGCGTGCGCCCGCTCCGATGACCGCGAGAGGTCCGACGCTGACATCTTCGGCCAGTATCGCGCCTTGATCCACGACTGCACTGGGATGCACACCCGAGGGATAGCCCGGACCGGGATCGAAAAGCTGGGTCAGGCCCGGCATCGCGGCCCGTGGACGCGGGGCAACGATCGCAGCACTGAGCCCCATCGCCTGCCAATCTGCTCCGTGCCAAACAAGGGCCGCGCGCGCCTGACCCTCGGTGAGGGCCTCGGCATAGTCCGGTTTCATGGCTAGGGCGAGATCACTCGCTGCGGCATCTGACGGTTCACGTACCGCATCGATGAGAAGCGATGTGTCCCCTTCTCCCACGGTTCCAAGCGCTGCGGCAATCTCTGCGATTGAATAGGCCATGCGCCCTCCCCTGATGCGAGGGTCGGTTTATCCCTGAACGTCCGGCAGCGAAACCCCCGCCTGGGATAGCGCCTTCCAAATTGTGTCGTCACGCCCATAGACATCGCGACGATAGCCGACCTCGCCATGCGCATCGCTGATCGCGGTTCGATACACGATATGCACCGGGACCGGTTCTTCCAAATCGACCTGTGTCTCGCGACCCGTGGCCAGCTTGGAGGCAAAAAAGGCTTCTGCATCGTCTTCCTGAACGGCGAGCAGATGATAGGCAAAGCCAAAGGGATCGCTGAGCCGGATACAGCCGTGGCTGAAGGCGCGCGTTTCTCGGCCAAACAGCTTTTTGTGCGGTGTATCGTGAAGATAGATGTTGTATTCGTTGGGAAACATGAATTTGACGAGCCCGAGCGCGTTGCTTTTCGAGGGCGGCTGTTTCATCGAGTAAGGGAAGCTGCTGCGGTCGTAAGCGGCAAAATCGATCGTGTCACGGCTGACGACCTGTCCCCTGCTATTGACCAGACGGATATAGGATGCCGCGTTGGGGTTAGCGCGTAGCTTCGGCAGGTACTCTTTCACGGCAATGGAGCGCGGCACATGCCAGGTTGGGTTAATCACCATGAACTCCATCAGATCGGAGAATTCCGGACTGCGGCGGTCTTTGCTATTTTTTCCCACGACCGCGCGGGTGTAGAAAGTCTCCGCGCCTGCGTCGAGAACGCGCGCGCTGAAATCCGTAAGGTTCACAAGGATCTGTCTTGTGCTTCTGCGCTTAGCCGATCGTGTCTCGGCCGAGTTGAGCCAGCGCTCTCTTTCCAGCGCAACCAAAACAGATTTAAGCCGAGCCGTGGCGGCTACATTCAGCTCCTCAAGTGTCGAGATACCGGCGACCCCATCGACCTCTAGCCCATGATCGGCCTGCATCTCTCGAACCGCCGCTTCAATGGTGCGGTCATACTTTGCAACGGAGCTTTGGGTCAGATAACCCATCGTCTCAAGGCGGGTCCTCAACCGTATAACAGCGTCACCGCGGTCGCCGCGTTCCAGCTTCTGAACTGGTACGGTCGCGCCCCATCCGCCCAAAGCAA